>DAOPQX010000207.1:0-6307 GCA_035348395.1 Vicinamibacterales bacterium
GCTCGATCGGCCCGCTTCGCGGCGGCCCCGCCGGCGTCCGGCTGATCGAGCCGACGCGCGGGGACGCCCTCTACGTCGGGGACGTGCCGCCGCCGTTCGAGCCGCCCCGCCGCCCGGGGGACGACTTCTACCTGGTGGCGGCGGGCCAGGTGTTCGGCTCCGACGAGCTCAGCCAGCGGGCCGACCCGATCGCCGGGCGAATGCACGCACCGTTCGTGGCGCTCGGCGCGGAGGATGCAGGCGCGGCCAAGTGGGAGCCGGGCGTGGAGGTGGACGTCGAGTTGGGCGCGCGCGTGTTGCGCCTCCCGGTTGCGATTTGGCCGGGCCTTCCGCGCGGCGTGGCGGCGCTGCCGGTGGGCCTCGGCGCGCTGCGCGGCCTCGGGCTGCCGGCATGGGGGCGCCTACGTCTTCGGTGATCGCCCTCCTCATCGTCTTCGGCGTGCTCGGGAGCGCGCTCACGGCCGCGGCGGTGCTGATCTGGGCCGAGCGGCGGCTGCTCGCACTGTTCCAGGATCGCTACGGCCCCAACCGGGTCGGCCCGTTCGGCCTGCTCCAGGTCGTCGCCGACATGATCAAGATCTTCACCAAGGAGGACTGGATCCCCCCCTTCGCCGACCGGGTGGTGTTCGTCCTGGCGCCGGCGGTGATCGTGGGAAGCGTGCTCGCGTCGTTTGCCGTGCTGCCGATCGTGCCCGGCGTGGTAGTGGCCGACCTCAACGTCGGCGTGCTCTTCTTCCTCGCGATGTCGTCGCTGGCCGTGTACGGGGTGGTGCTCGCGGGGTGGGCCTCCAACAACAAGTACTCGCTGCTCGGCGGGCTTCGCGCGGCGTCGCAGATGATCAGCTACGAGGTCTTCCTCGGCCTGTCGCTGATGGGCGTGGTCGCCATCGCCGGCTCCTTCAGCCTGGTGGACATCGTGGAGGCGCAGCGCGGCACCTGGTTCGTCGTCCCGCAGTTCCTGGGCTTCGTACTGTTCGTCGTCGCGGCGTCGGCCGAATCGCGGCGGGCGCCCTTCGATCTGCCCGAGGCCGAGAGCGAGCTGATTGCCGGGTTCCACGTCGAGTACTCGGGGATGAAGTTCGGGATGTTCTACGTGGCCGAGTACATGAGCCTCTGGCTGCTGTCGGCGTTCGTCACCGTGCTGTTCTTCGGCGGGTGGCTGGGGCCCGTCCTGCCGCCCGCCGCCTGGTTCCTGCTGAAGACGATCTTCTTCGTCGTGTTCTTCGTCCTCGTGCGGGCCTCGCTCCCGAGGCCGCGGTTCGATCAGCTGATGGGATTCGCGTGGAAGGTGATGCTGCCGCTCGCCCTGGCCAACCTCGTCGTGACCGGGGCGATCGTGCTGGCACGGGGTTGAGGCAGCGGTGGGGGCTGCAGGGTGGCCGCCCGGCGGAGGGGAGAACGGGGATGCGATTGGACGGTCGTGAGTACATCGGGCGGATCCCGGGCGTCGGGGTGCTGCAGACGCTCTGGAACGTGTTCCTCCACGCCTTCAAGCCCCGCTTCACCGTCCAGTACCCGGAGGAGAAGGTGCCGCTGCCGCCCCGCTGGCGGGGTCGGATCGTCCTGACGCGCGACCAGGCGGGCGAGGAGCGCTGCGTCGCGTGCTACCTCTGCTCGGCCGCCTGCCCGGTGGACTGCATCGCGCTCCAGGCCACCGAGGACGAGTCGGGGCGACGGTACCCGGCGTGGTTCCGGATCAACTTCTCTCGCTGCATCTTCTGCGGCTTCTGCGAGGAGGCGTGCCCGACCTACGCGATTCAGCTCACGCCCGACATGGAGATGAGCGAGTACGACCGGCAGAACATGGTCTACGAGAAGGAGGACCTCCTCATCTCGGGCCCGGGCAAGTATCCCGACTACGACTACTGGAAGGTCGCCGGGCGGGAGATCGGCGGCAAGCCCAAGGGCGCCGCCGAGCGCGAGCAGCCGCCGGCCGATCTCCACGACCTGCGGCCCTGAGGAACCGATGCAGGCAGCCTTCTACCTGGCCGGTGCCGTCGCGGTGGCCTCCACGGTGCTGATGCTGACGCGCCTGAACGTCGTGCACGCGCTGCTCTTCCTCGTGCTGTCGCTCATCGCGGTCGCCGTGGCGTTCTTCGCGCTCGGCGCGCCGCTGGTCGGCGCGCTCGAGATCATCGTGTACGCGGGCGCCATCGTGGTGCTCTTCGTCTTCGTCGTGATGATGCTGAACCTGGGGGACGAGGCGTCCGAGCAGGAGCGGCGATGGCTGGCCCCGGGGATCTGGCGCCTCCCGCTCGCGCTCGGCGCGGTGCTGCTGGCGGGGGCGGTCGCCCTCGTGCTCGGCGGGAGCGGGGCCGGCGTGGTGCAGCCTGTCGCGCCGAAGGAGGTGGCCGTGTCCCTGTTCGGGCCGTACGCGATCGGGGTCGAGCTGGCCTCGATGCTGCTGCTGGCCGGCCTGGTCGGCGCCTACCACCTCGGGTGGCAGCGCCGCGCGCAGCGGCCGGAGGAAGAGGTGCGGGATGGGCTCGATACCGGTGGAGCACGGGTTGCTGCTGGCCGCGACACTGTTCGCCCTGGGCCTCGTCGGCCTCCTCGTGCGGCGTGACGTGGTCTTCATGCTGATGTCGCTCGAGGTGATGCTCAACGCGGCCGGCCTGGCCTTCGTCGCGGCCGGCGGAGGCTGGGGGCAGCCCGACGGCCAGGTGATGTTCCTCTTCGTGCTGTCGGTCGCCGCCGCGGAGGTGGCGGTCGGGCTGGCGCTGGTGCTGCGCCTCTACAAGCGGACCCTGAGCCTGGACGCCGACGCGGCGAGCCGGCTGCGAGGCTGACGTGTACGACCTGCTCTGGCTCGTTCCGGCGCTGCCCGCCCTTGGCTTCCTGGCGCTGGCGCTTGCCGGCCCGCGCCTTCCGCGCGCGGCCGTCGCGGTCATCGGCGCGGGCTCGGTGGGCGCGTCGGCCGCCGTCACGCTCGGCCTGGCCGGCGCCTTTCTCGCCTCGCCGCCGCCTGGCCACGCGTTCACCCAGCGGCTGTGGACCTGGATGGCCGCCGGGGGCTTCCAGGCCGACTTCACGCTGCGCCTCGACCCGCTGTCGCTGCTGATGCTGGTGGTCATCACCTTCGTCGGCTTCCTCATCCACGTCTACTCGGTGGAATTCATGTGGGACGACGACGGGTTCGCGCGGTTCTTCGCGTACATGAACCTGTTCGTGGCGTCGATGGCGACGCTCGTGCTCGGCGCCAACCTGCTTCTCCTGTACCTCGGGTGGGAGGGCGTTGGACTCTGCAGCTACCTGCTCATTGGCTTTTGGTACAAGGATCCGGCAAACGGCCGTGCGGGGCGGAAGGCGTTCGTGGTCACCCGCGTGGGCGACACCGCGATGGCAATCGGCCTGCTGCTCCTCTTCCGCGAGCTTGGGACGCTGGACATCGCGGAGCTGCTGCGCCGTGCCGCTGCGACCTGGGAGCCTGGCAGCACGATGGCCATTGCGGCGGCCGCGCTCCTGCTCGGGGGCGCCCTCGGCAAGTCGGCGCAGCTGCCGCTGCAGGTCTGGCTGCCCGACGCGATGGCCGGCCCAACGCCGACGAGCGCGCTGATCCACGCGGCCACCATGGTGACCGCCGGGGTGTACCTGATCGCGAGGACGCACGTCCTGTTCGAGCTGGCGCCGGCGGTGCAGCTGGCTGTCGCCTGCGTCGGCGCCGCGACGCTGCTCCTGGCCGGCTGCAGCGCGCTGGCCCAGCGGGACATCAAGCGGATCCTCGCCTACTCGACCGTCAGCCAGATTGGCTACATGTTCCTCGCGCTCGGCGTCGGCGCGTGGACGGCCGCGATGTTCCACTTCATGACGCACGCCTTCTTCAAGGCGCTGCTGTTCCTCGCCGCTGGCATCGTGATCGAGGCGCTGCACCACGAGCACGACATCTTCAGGATGGGCGGCCTGAGGCGGAGGCTGCCGATCGCGTTCTGGGCCTTCGCGGCCGGCGGGGCGGCGCTGGCCGGGCTTCCGCTGGTCAGTTCGGGCTTCTACAGCAAGGACGCCATCGTGTGGGCGGCCTACGCGGGCCCGCTCGGCAACGGCGTCTTCTGGGCGCTGGCGGCCCTCGGCGTCCTCGTCACCTCGCTCTACACCTTCCGGCTGATCTTCGTCGTGTTCTTCGGCGAGCCGCGCGGTGAGATCGGGCACCGCCCGGGCTGGGCGATGAGCGTGCCGGTGGCCATTCTCGCGGTCCTCTCGGTGGTGGCCGGCTTCCTCAACGTTCCGCCGACGCTCGGCGGGATCCACCTGTTCGACGACTTCCTCGCGCCGGTGCTGCCCGCGATGGCGCATCACGAGGGCGGCGGGTTCACCGAGGCGGCCTCCCAGGTGCTGACGGCCCTGGCATTCGGCCTCGGTCTCGCCGCCGCCTGGGTGCTCTTCCTCCGCCGCCGTGACGCGGCGGCGCGAATCGCGGCTTCGCCCCCGGGGCATGCGGTGGGCCGGCTGTGGCGGGAAGGCTGGGGGTTCGACTGGCTGTACGAACGGGTCTTGGTCCGGCCGATCACCGCGCTCGCGTCGGCCGGCCGCGGCGACTTCGTTGACGGTCCCTTCGAGGCCGCCGGGCGTGCGGCGTTCGCGCTGCACGTGGCGGCCAGCGCGACACAGACGGGACGCCTGCGGTGGTACGCCGCGGGCCTGGCGGGCGGCTCGCTGGCCGCCGTGGCAATCGCGCTGTTCCTATGATCCTCCTGCTCCTCGTCCTCGTGCCCCTCGCGGGCGCCGTGCTGGCCTGGCTGGTTGAGCGTCTCGGCGCGGCCTGGCCGCGGGTCGTGTCGCTGGCCGCGCTCGGCGGTTGTTTCGGCCTCACCGCCGCCGCGTGGCTCGGCCAGGCCTCGCGCGCCTCGCTTCCAGCGGTGGCTGGTCCCGGCCCCTGGCTGCTGGAGTTCGACGCGGCCTGGCTGCCGTCGATCGGCGCGCGCTTCCACCTCGCGATGGACGGCCTGAGCCTCCCGCTGGTGGGCCTCACCTTTTTCCTGGGCCTCGCCGGCGTGATCGCGTCGTGGACCGAGATCCGCGAACGCGTCGGCTTCTTCCACTTCAACCTGCTGGCCGTGCTCGCCGGGGTGACGGTCGTCTTCCTGGCGGCGGATCTGTTCCTCTTCTACTTCGGCTGGGAGCTGATGCTCGTGCCGATGTACTTCCTGATCGCCATCTGGGGGCACGAGGGGCGTGTCCACGCGGCGATCAAGTTCTTCCTCTTCACCCAGATCAGCGGGCTGCTGATGCTCGTTGCCCTGCTGGCGCTCTACCTGGCGCACGGCGCCCAGACCGGCCTCTACACCTTCGAGTACCGGGAACTGCTCGGCACCGTCCTCCCGGAGCGAACCGAGTGGTGGCTGATGCTCGGGTTCTTCATCGCGTTCGCGGTGAAGCTGCCGGTCTTCCCGCTCCACACCTGGCTGCCGGACGCGCACACGCAGGCGCCGACGGCGGGGAGCGTGATCCTGGCGGGGCTGCTGCTGAAGACCGGCGGCTACGGCCTGATCCGCTTCGTGGTGCCGCTCTTCCCGGGAGCGGCCGCCGACTTCGCCCCGGTGGCCATGACGCTCGCGGTCGCGGGCATCCTCTACGGCGCCATCCTGGCTTTGGGCCAGACCGATCTGAAGCGGCTGGTCGCCTACACCAGCGTCAGCCACCTCGGCTTCGTCCTGCTCGGCGTGTTCGCCTGGAACACGCTGGCGCTGCAGGGGGCGCTCCTCCAGATGGTCGCGCACGGCATCAGCACCGGCGCCTTGTTCGTCGTCGCCGGCTTGCTTCAGGAGCGGATGCACACGCGCGACATCGATCGCATGGGCGGGCTCTGGTCGGTCGCGCCGCGCCTCGGCGGCGTGGCGCTCTTCTTCGCCCTGGCCTCGCTCGGGCTTCCGGGGCTCGGCGACTTCGCCGCCGAGTTCCTCGTGCTGCTCGGCGCCTTCCAGGCCAGCGCCGTCGCCGCCTCGGTGGCGGCACTCGGCATGGTCGCCTCGGCGCTGTACTCGCTCCGCCTCGTGCAGCGCGCGTTCCAGGGCACGAACACGAACGGGTGGCGCATCCCCGACCTGGTGCCGCGCGAGGCGCTCCTGTTCGCGCCAATGGTGGCCGTGCTGGTCTGGCTCGGCCTCTACCCGCAGCCGGTCATCGACACCTTCCGCCCAGTCGCAGAGCGCCTCCAGCAGGCCACCACCCTGCCCGTCAACGCCGAAGGCCGCCCGGAAGCCGTTCTCGGGGCCGAGGTGGGCCAGTGAACGCCGAGGCGCTGCGCGCGCTGCTTCCGCTGCTCGTCCTCGCGGCCACCCCTCTGGCCGTGATGATTGCCATCGCCGTCCGG
>DAOPQX010000208.1:0-6239 GCA_035348395.1 Vicinamibacterales bacterium
AGTCGCTGCGCGAGCAGGACCTGGAGGAGGTGGGGCGGTGAGAAAGACGCTCTACGTGGCCGGCCGCGAGTTCGCGGCGACCGTGATGACCAAGGGGTTCGTCTTCGGCGTGCTGATCACCCCCGCCATCATCGCGCTCGTCGTCTACTTCATGCCGCGGATGATGAACCGGACGCCGCCGCGGATCGAGGGGCGCGTCGCGATCGTCGACGCGACGGGCCAGGTGGCCGGGCGGTTCGCGGAGCACCTGACGCCCAAGGCGTTCGCCGAGGCGCGCGAGGAGGACAGGCGCCGCATCGCCGAGGGCACCGAGAGCGTGCGCAAGAGCGTGTCGGGCACGCCGGGCGCCGCCGAAGCGATCGAGCAGTCGGTAGACGCGGCCCTCGGCGAGCTGCCGCAGATCGAGCTGGAGGTGCTGCCGGCTGATGCCGACCCGGAGAAGGCAAAGGGTCTGCTCGCGCTGCCGCCGGGCGAGCGGCAGCCGGACCCGCGCCAGCGGGTGGCGCTCGTGCTCGTGCATCCCGACGCCGTGGAGCCGCGCGAACAGGGGCGCTACGGGAGTTACGACCTGTTCGTGAAGGCGAAGCTCGACGATCGCCTGGTGGACCACCTGCACGACGGCCTGCGCGACGCGATCGTCGCCGCGCGACTGCAGGCGGCCGGCATGGACCCCTCGCGCGCCGATGGGCTGACCGATGTCCACAGGCCGACCTCGCGCACGGTGACGGCCGCGGGCGAGGCCGCGACCAACGAGATGCTCAACGTCCTGCTGCCGGCCGCGTTCATGGGACTGCTGCTCGTGTCGGTCATCACGAGCGGCCAGTACCTGCTCACTTCGACGGTCGAGGAGAAGTCGACCCGCGTCGTCGAGGTGCTGCTCTCGGCGGTCTCGGCCCGCGAGCTGATGACGGGCAAGATCATCGGGCAGATGGCCGTCGGCCTCGTCGTGCTCGGGCTCTACGCGGGACTCGGGATCCTGGCCCTGTTCTCGTTCGCCGCCATGGGCCTGCTCGACCCGGTGCTCATCGGCTTCCTCTTCATCTTCTTCCTGCTCGCCTACTTCTCCTACGCGGCGATGATGGCCGCGATCGGAGCGTCGGTGAGCGAGATGCGCGAGGCCCAGAGCCTGATGACCCCGGTGATGCTCGTCATCATGATCCCCTGGATCATGTGGATGCCGATCAGCCGGGATCCGAATTCGCTGCTGGCGATCGTCCTGAGCTACATCCCGCCGGTCAGCAACTTCGTCATCCTGTTGCGCCTCACCTCGAGCAGTCCGCCGCCGCTGTGGCAGGCGTGGCTGGCGGTTGCCGTCGGGGCCGCGGGCGTCTCCGTGCTGCTGTGGTTCGCCGCCAAGGTGTTCCGCGTCGGGCTGCTGATGTTCGGCAAGCCGCCCACGCTCGGCACGCTAATCCGGTGGGCGAGGATGTCATGACGAGGCCGCGTCGTGCTGGAGGTGTTGCCAGCACGACGCGCTTCAGTCATCATCTCTGCCGATTTCCACGATGGTCGCGTAGATCCGCCTTCCGCGAAGCTCGCCCGTGACACGGACGTAGCGGCCGTCGTTCACGTGGCGGCAGTTGCCGGAACGGAAGCTGGTTGCCGCGTCGGTCTCGACCGAGCGTCTCTCGAGCCGGAACTCCAGGTTCGGGCAGGAGCCCCGGACGTCGTCCACGCGGCCCGACAGCCTGATCTCCTCGGGCGCCGGGGGAGGAGGCGGCGGCGCGGGCGGCGGCGGCGCGGGCGGTGGGGCGGGGTCGGGTGGTGGCGGCGCCGCCGGTGCGCCCGCCTGGTCGACCCTCCACGGCCGGCCGGCAACGGTCAAGGTGGCCGACCTGGCGGCCCCGAAGTTCGGCGCGACGACGAACTCGGCCGTTCCGGCGCCCGAGCCGGATCCCGTCGCCACCTCGATCCAGGCCGCTGAGCTCGCCGTCCACGCGCAACCAGAAGGTGCTTCCACCGACACGCTGACACGGCCACCCGTGTGGGGAACCGTGACCGAAGTGCTGGAGAGGCTGTGCCGGCACGGCGCCGGCTCTTGCTTCAGCCCGACCCGAGCGTCGTTGACGACGATGGCGCCCGAACGGGGCGCGGCGGCGCCATTGGGTGAAACACGGACGGTGAGGGTGCCGGCCCCCTGGCCCGCGGACGGGCTGACCACCGCCCAGCTCGCCTCGCTGCTGGCGGTCCAGCCGCACTCGCGGGCGGCGCTGACCGACACCTTGACCTGCGCCCCCTCTGCGGGGACGGACGTGGGAACGCCCGACACGGTGGCCTGGCACTTCGGGGCCGCCGGGCCGACCAGCTGCGTCGATCCGCTGCTGCACGCGGATGCCAGGAGCGCCACAACGATGACGTAACGAAGTGGCAGGGTGAACCGGTACTGCACAGCTGCACCTCGACTGGGAGCGGTGCAGACTCCGTACCGGCCCCTTCCTGTGACTCGACCGACGGGACTATCGCCTGACCATGCGCACCCCGTAGACGGCTGGCGTCTCGTTGCCCCCCGTGGCCTCGAAGCGAACGGTGACCTTGCGCTTGCCGGCCACCAGGCCGTTCGGGATGGGGTATTGGACGTCGAAGAACTCGCCCTGGCGCTGCGGGCTGATGCGAGGGATGGCCTGCTCGCCCACCTTCGTCCCGTCCACCAGGACGGCGGTGCTGCGGTTGGCGCGTTCCTCGGGGTGGTAGGTCACGACCAGCACCATCGGGCGAGACGGGTCGACCGGCAGGTCGACGGAGAAGTAGTCGCTCGCGCGGCGGCCATGGCGTCCGGCGAGCACGACCGGTGAAGAGCGGCCGATCACGGCGTTCGCGTCGCGTTCGGCCTGCATCTGCCCGGGCTGCGCGAAGCCGACGGTGGCCGCCTCGAGCTGACGCTGCTTCGCCTCGGCGGCCCGGACCTCTGCCTCGTGCTGCTTCCACTGGGCCGGGGTGTAGAGGTCCCAGTAGGAGGCGTAGACCCGCCGGTGGAGCTGGTGGAACGGGACGAGATCGACGTCGCGGTCGCGGCCGACTCCCCTGGTGCGGAAGGCGCCCGGTTTCGAGGCGATCGGCTCGAGCCACCGATCGGGCGGCTGGCCGGCCGCGAGGAAGACCGGGGCCGACGGCCGCAGGGCGAAGTTCGCGTCCTCGCCAGTCATGCGCTCGGGCAGGGGACCGAGGTCGCCGGCCAGCACGAGCGGGCCGTTCATCACGGCGACGCGCGCGGGGTTGTCGGGCAGCGGCTCGAGGTGAAGCGCCTTCGGCAGCGTCAGCTCGATCCGATCGCCCGATGCCCACTCGCGCCGCAGCTCCACGTAGGAGCCGGGCGGCGGCAGGTGTGGCTCGGCCTTCCCATTCACCAGCACGCGAAAGCCTTCGCCCGCCCACCACGGGCGCCGCAGCGCCATCGTCAGCGTCTTCGGCGAAGCCATCGTCAACGTGAGCGACGCGTGCTGCCCGTCTGGGAAATCGGTCTCCGTGACCAGGCGCACGCCCTCGCGGCGCCACTCGGCGGTGGACGGCACGTACAGGTTCACCCACAGCCGGTCGCCTGCCTCGAAATACAGGCCATCGGCGTGCAGCGCGTGGCTCTCCATGCCTGAGCCGACACAGCAGGTGAAGTCCTCGTGCATGTTCTGGTATTCGCGCGCCACGCCGCGCCCGACCGGCACCATGTAGCAGGTCGCCCCATCGGCCGGGTCGATCGATCCGAGGATGTGGTTGAAGAGGGCGCGTTCGTGGAAGTCGGCGTAGCGGACCTGGGGGTCGAGGGCGAACAGCATCCGCGCCATCTTGATCATGTTGTACACGTTGCACGTCTCGGCGGTCCGCCCCTCCACCATGTCGTTCAGCTTCCCGGGCTCGCCGAAGTACTCGTTGCGGCCGTGGCCGCCGGTGGCGAAGCTGTGGTGGAGCGCCACCTGGTCCCAGAAGAAGGCGGCGGCGGTGAGGTCGGCCTGCCTGCCCGTGTAGGCGTAGCGCGCGAGCGAGCCGATCAGCTTCGGCACGAGCGTGTTGCCGTGCTTCCCGGCCAGGATGTCCTCGCGCCGCGCGAGCGGGCCGACGATGGCCTCGTGGTGGAAGCGGTCGGCGAGCGTCAGCCACCGCTTGTCGCCGGTGTCGGCGTACAGGTCCACGAAGATCTCGTTCATCCCGCCGAACTCGGTGTTCAGCATCCGCTGCGTCTGGCCGGCGTCGAGCGTGGTCAGCAGCCGCTCGGCCCACACGGCGAACCTCACCTCGACCTCGAGCGCCTCGCGGTTGCCGGCGAGGCGGTAGGCGTCGCGCAGCCCCGCGTAGATCTTGTGCAGGACGTACCAGGGCGACCAGAGGCCATTCAGGTCGAAGCCGCCGGAGCGGATGATCCCCTTGGAAAGCTCCATCATCCGGATCTTGCCGTCCACTCCGTCGCGGTCGGCCTGCGCCCCGATGTAGCCGTCGCCCTGCTTGTCCTGAACGGCCTTCAGTTCGCGCACGAGGTAGTCGGCGCGCTCCTTGAAGCGGGCGTCGCCCGTCGCCGCATACATCAGGCTCACCGCGGAGAGGTAGTGCCCTGCGATGTGACCGGTCAGCTGGCGTCCCGGGCCATCCCACCCGTTGTAGCCCTCGGCCTTCGGCTCGAGGCCGGCGCTCTTGCGGAGGAAGGCCATCATGCGGTCGGGCTCGAGCGACAGCAGGTACTGCGCGTCGAGGTCCTGCGCACGCCTGAGGGGGCCGCCGGTGAGGCGGACGTCGGAGAGCGGGAGGGGCCGCGCCTTCTGAGCGACAACGGGCGGGACCGGGTGCGGCGGGGCCTGCGTGGACACCTCACATCCGAAGAGCATCGCGGCGGCGGCCAGGATCGTCAGGAGTCGTGCCATGGACCCAAATGGTAGTAGATTCCGGATATGAAGACGATCGTTCGCGTTGCGCTGTGGGTTGTCCTCGCGGCCGCACTGGCAGCCGGTTCCTCGGGGCAGGGGCCTGGGCACACGTTCGCGCTTGGTGCCGACGACTTCCTCCTCGACGGCCGGCCGTTCCAGATCATCTCGGGCGAGCTGCACCCGGCTCGAATCCCCGCGGAATACTGGCGCCACCGCATCCGCATGGCGAAGGCGATGGGGTGCAACACCGTCGCGGCCTACATCTTCTGGAACTACCACGAGCCGGCCGAGGGCCGCTTCGACTTTTCCACCGGCAACCGCGACATCGCCCGCTTCGTCCGGATCGCCCAGGAAGAAGGGATGTTCGTCCTCCTGCGGCCCGGCCCCTACGTCTGCGCCGAATGGGATTTCGGCGGCCTGCCGCCATACCTGCTGCGCGACCCCGAGCTGAAGATCCGCTGCCTGAACCCGCGCTACATGGAGGCGGCCGAACGATACATGGCCGCGCTGGCGAGGGTGGTTCAGCCGCTGCTGGTGACCCGCGGCGGCCCCATCCTGATGGTGCAGCTCGAGAACGAGTACGGGAGCTACGGGAACGACCGGTCCTACATGGCGCATCTCAAGGACGTCTGGGTGAAGCTGGGGATCGACGTGCCCTTCTTCACCGCGGACGGGCCGACCCCGCCCATGCTCGAGGCCGGGCACGTCGAGGGCGCGGCCGTTGGCCTCGACTCGGGCTCAGAGGAGAAGCACTGGGAGCTGGCGCGGTCGATCGTCCCGGGCGTTCCCATCTTCTCGTCCGAAACCTACCCAGGCTGGCTGACGCACTGGGGCGAACAGTGGGCGCGGCCCTCGCTCGACGACCTCGAGAAAGAGGTGGCTTTCCTGCTCGGCGCGAAGAAGTCGTTCAACTTCTACGTGCTGCACGGCGGCACCAACTTCGGCTTCACCGCCGGCGCGAACTCGGGCGGCAAGGGGTACGAGCCCGACGTCACCAGCTACGACTACGACGCGCCGGTGAGCGAACAGGGGCTGCCGACGCCGAAGTACCACGCGCTTCGCCAGATGATCGGAAAGGCGATCGCGAGGCCGCTGCCGCCGATCCCCGAGCCGATCCCGGCGATCGACGTCGCCGAGTTCCCGATGAAGGCACACGCCTCTCTCTGGAACCACCTGCCGGAACCCATCGCCTCGGTGCAGCCCAGGCCGTTCGAGATGTACGGCCAGAACCAGGGGCTCGTGCTGTACCGGACCAGGCTCGTCGGCAGGAAGAGCGGGCGGCTGCAGATTACCGACCTCCACGACTACGCGATGGTGTTCGTGGACGGGGCGCTCGCCGGCACGATCGACCGGCGGCTTGGCGAGAAGGCGATCGAGCTGCCGGCCACCGCC
>DAOPQX010000209.1:0-6179 GCA_035348395.1 Vicinamibacterales bacterium
GAGGGGGGGCGGGCCGTTGGCTGAAGCTGGTGCGCCGCGGCAGCACCTTCACGGCCTACGCGTCACCGCCCCGCGTCGTATGCCCCTACAGGGCCCGCATGTACTCGAAGTTGACCTTCGCGGCCTCGAGCGGCGTCATGTTGACGATGGGCGGCTCCTGCTCCGAGAAGTAGTATTCGACGCCCGCGGCCCGGGCGGCCGCGAAGATCGCCTTGTAGTCGATCTGCCCGCGGCCAAGCTCGGTCCCGGCGGGACGGTCGGGCCCGAACAGGGCGTGCGACGGCTTTCCCTTCAGCACGAAGTCCTTGACGTGCAGCATCGGGAAGCGGCCCGCGTGCTGGCGCAACAGGGCGAGGACGTCCTGGCCCGCGGCGGTCGCCCAGCCGCAGTCGAGCTCCAGCTTGACGAGGTTGGCGTCGGTTTCCGCGAGCAGCACGTGCCAGCCGGTCTTCCCGCCGTGGTCCCGGAACTCGAAGTTGTGGTTGTGGTAGACGAACTGGAGGCCCGCGTCACGCGCCTTGGCTCCGATCTCGTTCGCCAGGACGGCAATCTTCTTGAAGTCGTCGAGTGTCAGCGTGGCCAGCGCCTTGAACAGGTCAGCGGGCGTGGCCACTGCCGCCGCGGGAGGCATCAGCACCGAGGCCGTGGCGTACCGAGCGCCGACGGTCTGCGCATCCTCGAACAGCGGGCGGGGATCGGCGCTCGAGAAGGGCAGATGGCAGCTCGGGCACGAGAGGCCGGCTTCGTCCAGTGCCTTGCGGAACTCCCGTGCCGGGATCTTGTCGAAGCCGGCCGATTCGACGAACCTGTAGCCGATCTTCGACAGCGCCCGCAGCGTCGCCCGCGCGTCCTTCTCGAAATCGGCGGCGACGGTGTACAGCTGGATGCCCAGCGCCCGGTCAGGGCCTGCCGCCTGCGTTCTGATCCCGCGCGCCGCCGCGACGGCCGCCGCTCCCCCCAGGGTCATCACCTCGCGTCTCGTCATCACTGGCATGAGCGCCTCCGTGTGGCGCTACTGTATCACCAGCCCGGCTTGATGCGGTGGCGCGACGCCGGCCGGGCCTTGACCCTGGGCATCAGCTGGCCGTTCGGCACCTGACCGTTCGCCACCCGACCTACGACACGCCGCCCCCGAGCACCTTGTACAGGTTCACCAGGTTCTGCTGCTCGGCTAGGCGGACCCCCACGAGCGCCTGCTGCGCGGAAAACAGCGCCCGCTGCGCGACGAGGACGCCCAGGTAGCCGTCGATGCCCGCCTTGTAGCGCGCCTCCGACAGCCTGTAGGTTTCCTCGAGCGCCTTGACGAGGGCCGCCTCGGCGTCGCGCTGCTCGACGAGCGACGTGCGCAGCACCAGCGCGTCGCTCGCCTCGCGGAACGCGGACTGGATCGCCTTCTCGTACTGGGCGACCGCCGCGTCGCGCGCCAGGCGCGTCGCCTCTACGTTCGCCTTCAGCGCCCCCGCGTTGAAGATCGGTGCTGCTGCCTGCGGGGCGAACGACCAGGCCCCGGACGACCCCTTGAACAGGTTGGAGAGGTCGGGGCTCACCAGGCCGATGGCCGCCGTCAGCGAGATTCGCGGGAACAGCGCGGCCCGCGCCGCGCCGATCGAGGCATTCAAGCCTTTCAGCTGGTACTCGGCGGCGATGACATCGGGGCGCCGGAGCAGGACCTCTGACGAGACCCCTGCGGCAACCGGCTGCAAGGGGGCAACCTCGGCAAGGCTGCCCGGCAGCAGATCGGGCGGGATTGGGCGTCCCGCCAGCAGCTCGAGCGCGTGGCGATCGGTCTCGACCAGGCCGCCGTAGCGCGCGACGAGCGCGCGGGCGCTCTCGACCTGCGTCTGCACCTGGCGGACGTCGAGGTCGGAGGCCACGCCCACCTCCCGGCTCTTCTGGATCATCTCCAGCGTCTGCCGCTGCGCCGCGAGGGTCGCCTCGGCGAGTCGCTTCTCCTCGGCATCGGCCGCCAGCGCCAGGTAGGTGCTCGCAGCGGCTGCGATCAGCGAGGTCTGCGTGGCCGCGGCCACCTGCTGCGCGGCCAGGTACTCGTTCAGCGCCTGCTCCTTGAGGCTGCGGATGCGCCCGAACAGGTCCAGCTCCCACGAGGTGAAGCCGACGCTCAGCGAGTAGGGGTGCGACGTGTAGCCCTCGCCCTCTCCCGCCACGCTGTCGGGCACGTGAGAGACCTGCACGCCCGCGGACGCACCGATCGACGGGTAGAGCTCGGCTCGCTGGATCCGGTAGAAGGCGCCCACGCGCTCGGCGTTCAGCGCCGCCGTCCGGAGGTCGCGGTTGTTCGCCAGGGTCATCTCGACCACCGCTCGCAGCCGCTCGTCGGCGACGAACTCGCGCCACGGCGCGATCGGCGGCACTTCCCCGGCGGGACCGGCCACGACGGGGGCCGGCAGCTCGGGGGGAACGGGCGCCGCGGGGCGGGCGTACTTCGGGGCCAGCGAGCAGCCGCCCGCCAGCGTCAGCGCGGCAATGGCCGCGAGGAACCGTTCTGGTGGCCGCATGTCACTTCCCCTCCACGCCGTCGAGGGCCGGCTCCAGGTGCGCCGCTTCCACCCGCCTGCGCTTGCTTCCGAATACCTTGACGATGATCACGAAGAAGAGCGGGATGAAGAAGATCGCCAGGAAAGTACCGGTCACCATCCCGCCCAGCACGCTGGTGCCGATTGCCTTCATCGCGCCGGCGCCCGCGCCGCGCGCGAGCGCGAGCGGCAGCACGCCGAATCCAAACGCGAGCGAGGTCATCACGATCGGGCGCAGCCGGAGCTTGGCGGCCTCGACGGTCGCCTCGATCAGGCCCATGCCCTCCTCCTCTATCCGCGCCTTGGCGAACTGCACGATCAGGATGGCGTTCTTGGTCGTGAGGCCCAGCACGGTCAGCAAGCCGATCTGGAAGTACACGTCGTTCGGCATCCCGCGCAGCGACGAGGCGATGACCCCGCCGATGACGCCGAGCGGCAGCGCGAAGAGGACGGTGATCGGCACCGTCCAGCTCTCGTACAGGGCGGCCAGCACGAGGAAGATCGCCAGCACGGAGAACGCGTAGAGCAGCCCGGTCTGTGACTCGGCCGTCCGCTGCTGGTACGACACGCCGGTCCACTCGTGCCCGATGCCGGCCGGCAGCTTCTGCACGATCTCCTCGACCGCCCGCATCGCCTCGCCGGTGGAGTGCCCCGGCGCGGCCTCGCCCTGGATGTTCACCGCCGGGAAGCTGTTGTACCGCTCGAGCCTCGACGACCCGTGCACCCAGCGCCCCGAGGCGACGGCCGAGAGCGGCACCAGTTCGCCGCTCCGGTTCTTCATCCACAGATGCGAGAGGTCGCCCGGCAGCATCCGGAACCTGGCCTCGGCCTGCGCGTAGACACGCTTCACCCGCCCGCCCTGCACGAAGTTGCCGATGTACGCGCCGCCCAACGCTCCCGCCAGGTAGCTCTGCACCTGGTTGACGGGGACGCCGAGCGCGCCCGCCTTGTGCCAGTCGATGTCCACCTTGTACATCGGGGCGTCGGGCATCCCGAGGGGCCTCACCCGCGCCAGCCGCGGGTCTTGCGCCGCCATCATCAGCAGCTGGTTCTGCGCCTCGATCAGCTTCTGGTGGCCGAGGCCGCCGCGGTCCTGGAGCATCAGGTCGAAGCCGGTGGCGGTGCCCAGCTCGGGCATGGGCGGGGGAATGATCGGGTAGATGGTGGCGCGAAGCTTCGAGAGGGCGGCCATCGCCCGCCCCGCCACGGCCGGCGCGCGCAGGTCGGCGCGGTCGCGCAGGTCCCAGTCCTTCAGCTTCACGTACATCATTCCCTGGTTCTGTCCGCGACCCGCGAACCCGATGCCGCTCATCGCCATGACGGCCTCCACGGCGTCGGGGTGCTCGGACCGGTAGTAGTTCTGGATCACGTCCATCGTCGACCGCGTCTGCTCCAGCGTGGAGCCGACCGGCAGCTGCACCATCGTCATCACGGTGCCCTGGTCCTCGTCGGGGAGGTAGGCCGTGGGCATCCGCGCGTAGAGCACCGCCATCACCGCCACCACGGCGGCGAAGGCCGCGAGATAGCGCTTCTTCCGCCCGAGGATGCGGGCCACGAACCAGGCATAGCCGTCGCGGGCGCGGTAGAACGCACGGTCGAAGCCGAGGAAGAACGGGCGCAGCAGGCGGGAGCCGGTCTCGGCCGCCTCGTGCCCCTTCTCGACCGGCTTCAGCAGCTGGGCGCACAGCACCGGGGTGAGGATCAGGGCCACCGCCACCGAGAGCAGCATCGAGGCGATGATGGTCGCCGAGAACTGCCGGTAGATGACGCCCGTGGACCCCGGGAAGAAGATCATCGGCGCGAAGACCGCTGAGAGCACCAGGCCGATGCCGACCAGCGCGCTGCTGATCTCCCCCATCGACGTGCGCGTCGCTTCCCACGGCGGCAGGCCTTCCTCGGTCATCACGCGCTCGACGTTCTCGACCACGACGATCGCGTCGTCCACCAGCAGCCCGATCGCCAGCACCATCGCGAACATCGTCAGCATGTTGATGGAGAAGCCGAGCACGGCGAGGACGCCGAAGGTGCCGAGGATCACCACGGGCACCGCGATGGTCGGGATCAGCGTGGCCCGCAGGTTGCCGAGGAACAGGTACATCACGAGGAAGACCAGGACGATCGCCTCGAACAGCGTCTTGACGACCTCCCAAATCGCCACCTCGATGAAGGGCGTCGTGTCGTACGGGTAGACGACCTTCATGCCCGGCGGGAAGAAGCGCGACAGCTCCTCCAGCTTTGCCTTGATGCGGTTGGCGGTGTCGAGGGCGTTCGCGCCGGCCTCCATGCGGACCGCCATGCCGCTCATCGGGTGGCCGTTGAAGCGCCCCTGGATGTCGGGCACCTCGTTGCCGAGCTCGGTCCGCCCGACGTCCGAGACGCGCACCACCGAGCCGTCGGCGTTCATGCGCAGCGGAACGGCGGCGAACTCCTGCGGCGTCACGAGCAGCGACTGGACGAGGATCGACGCGTTCAGGCGCTGGCCCGGCAGCGCGGGGGCGCCCCCCAGCTGGCCTGCCGAGACCTCCACGTTGTAGGTCCGCACGGCCGCCACGACGTCGTCAATGGTCATCCCGTACTGCGCGAGCTTGTCGGGGTCGAGCCAGATGCGCATCGAGTAGCCGCTGCCGAACACGTCGACCTCGCCCACCCCCTCGACCCGGCCGATGGCCGGCTGCAGCTGCGACACCGAGTAGTCGTTCAGGTCCTCCTGCGACAGGCTGCCGTCCTCGGTCGTCAGCCCGATGATGAGGAGGTAGTTGCGGGTCGACTTGGCCACGGTGACGCCGCGCGACTTCACCACGTCGGGCAGCGACGGCAGGGCGAGCTGGAGCTTGTTCTGGACCTTCGACCAGGCGATGTCGGGGTCGGTGCCGGGCGCGAAGGTCAGCTCCACCGAGCCCGAGCCCGCCGAGTCGGCCGTCGACCGCATGTAGAGCATCCGGTCGAGCCCGATCATGACCGTCTCGATCATCTGGATGATCGTGTTCTCGACCGTCTCGGCCGAGGCCCCCGGGTAGGACGTGCGAATCGCGATCGACGGCGGAGCGATCGGCGGGTACTGCGAGATCGGGAGGTTGTAGATCGCCAGGCCGCCGCCAAGCATCAGGCCGATGGCGATCACCCAGGCGAAGACGGGCCGCTTGAGGAAGAAGTGCGACATTGCCGCCTCCTACTTCCCCGCCGGGACGGCACTGGCCGGGACGACGCTTGCGGGCGCGGCGCCGGGCGCAAGCGCCACTTCGACGGCCCGCACCTCGGCGCCCGCCCTGACCTGGTCTCCACCCTCGACGACCACGCGGTCGCCGGGAGCGAGGCCGCCGGTCACGACCCACTCGGCGCCGACCGCGCGGTCCACCTCGACGATCCGCTGCTCCACCTTGCCCGAGGCGTTCACCACCAGCGCGATCGCCTCTCCCTTGGGGTTGCGGGTCACGCCCTGCTGCGGCGCGAGGATGGCCTGCTCGTTCACACCCTCCTCGACGATCGCCCGGACGTACATGCCGGGCAGCAGCGTGCGCCGCGGGTTCGGGAAGACCATGCGCAGGATCACCGAGCCGGTCGTCGGATCCACCGACACGTCGCGGAACTGCAGCGTGCCTTCCTCCGGGTACGGCGTGCCGTCCTCGAGCAGCAGCTTCACCTTTC
>DAOPQX010000210.1:0-6154 GCA_035348395.1 Vicinamibacterales bacterium
AACCAGACGATGAGCGCGCCGGCTACAATCGCCTGGACGCTGCCGAGAGCGTCGGTCAGAACGTGCAGCCACGCGCCGCGCACGTTGAGGCTCTCGCCCCGCCCCTCGCTCAGCAGCCGCAGCGCGAGGAGGTTGACGAGCAGGCCGCCAGCGGCGATGGCCATCATCGGCCCCCCGTCGACGGGGGGCGGGCTCGAGATGCGCTGGAAAGCCTCGATCAGGATGAACGCGGCAACCGCGACCAGCGTGGCGCCGTTGGCCAGCGCCGCCAGGATCTCGATCCGGTAGTAGCCGTAGGTGCGGTTGGACGGGGCGGGCCGGCCCGCGAACCAGAGCGCGAAGAGCGCCAGGCCGAGGGCCGCCGCGTCCGACAGCATGTGCCCCGCGTCGGCGAGCAGGGCCAGCGAGTTGGTGAGCAGGCCGCCGACGACCTCGGCCACCATGTAGCCCACCACCATGAACAGGACGATCGACAGCGAGCGGGCACCGGCGCGGCGGCTGGCGTTCCCGGCCCGATGGGGGCCGTGGTCGTGGCTGGCGGACATCTTTCTTCATTCTAACGGCCCCGGCGGGCTGCCGAAGAGCGCCGAGCGGCCCTTTTCCCTCCCTTCCCCGCCCCAGAATCCCGTCCGGACGGGATGGCCTCTCCGGCGGCCGCCCACTAGACTCGGCGCATCGGTTTTCAAGCCTGAGTGGCCCAGTTGAAAGGAGTGTCGGGATGGCCGATTTCTATCAGACCGGTGTCGTGACCACGCTCCACCGCCTGGGATCGGCCAACCTGGAACGAATCGAGGCCGAACTCACCGACATCGCCAGGACCGAGCGGATCGCGCTCGTCCTGCCGGCGCTGTACGCGGAGTTCACGCGCCCCGCGATGCCGCGGATCATCAAGGAACTGCGGCACGTCGAGTACCTGCACGAGATCGTGGTGTCGCTGGGGCGCGCGACCGCCGAGGAGTTCGAGGCGGCCCGAGCCATGCTCTCGGTCCTGCCCCAGAAGGTGAGCATCATCTGGAACGACGGCCCCGGGGTCCGTTCGCTGTACGAACGCCTGGCCGCCCACAATCTCCCGGTCGGGGAGGACGGCAAGGGCCGGTCGTGCTGGATGGCGTACGGCTACCTGCTCGCGACCGACGACTGCGACGTGATCGCGCTGCACGACTGCGACATCACCACCTACAACCGCGAGCTGCTCGCGCGCCTCTGCTACCCCGTGGCCAACCCGAACCTCGGCTTCGAGTTCTCGAAGGGGTTCTACAGCCGGGTGGGCCGGAAGATGCACGGGAGGGTGACGCGCCTGTTCGTCACCCCGCTGATCCGCACGCTGCAGCGCCTGGTCGGCGAGCTGCCGCTGCTCGTCTACCTCGACTCGTTCCGCTACGCGCTGGCCGGGGAGTTCGCCATGCGGACCGACCTCGCCCGTGTCACGCGGATCCCCTCCGACTGGGGGCTCGAGGTCGGCATGCTGGCCGAGGTGTACCGCAACTGCGCGTTGAAGCGGATCTGCCAGACGGAAATCTGCGAGAACTACGATCACAAGCACCAGGAGATGAAGGCGGGCGACTCGACCCGGGGCCTGGTGAAGATGTGCGTGGACATCGCGCAGAACCTGCTCCGCACGCTGGCGGCCGAGGGGGCGGTCTTCACCGAGGGGCTGTTCCGGACGCTCTCGGTGCAGTACATCCGGATGGCAGAGGACACCATCAACCGCTATCACGCCGACGCGGCCATCAATGGCCTCTCCTTCGACCGCAACGAGGAGGAGAGCACCGTGGTCGCCTTCGCGGAGGGCCTCCGCCTCGCGTGCCAGCGCTACCTCGAGGACCCGCTGGGAGCGCCGCTCATCCCCAACTGGAACCGGGTGGTGTCGGCGCTGCCCGATTTCTACGACCAGCTGCTCGAGGCGGTCGCCGCCGACAATGCCGCCTCCCGGGTTCCGGTCGCCGCCCGCAAGGGCACCGCGATGGCCCCAATGGAGGCCGCATAGTGGGCCCACGACCAGCGTGCGTGGTGTTCACCGACGTGGACGGGTGCCTCGTCGATCACACCACCTACTCGTTCGAGGAAGCGGCGGCGGCACTCGCCCGCCTGCGCGCGCGCGGCGTGCCGCTGGTCCTCTGCTCGAGCAAGACCCGCGCGGAGGTCGAGCGCCTGCAGCAGGAGCTCGGCACGACCGACCCGTTCGTGAGCGAGAACGGCGGCGGCCTGTTCGTGCCCGAGGGCTATTTCCCGTTCGACCTGCCCGGTGCGCGGCCAATGGCCGGCTACCAGCTGATCGAGCTGGGGCGGCCGTACACCGAGGTGGTCGAGGCGCTCCGCGCCGCCGCCCGAAAGAGCGGCGTCCGGGTGGCGGGGTTCAACGACATGACGGTCGCGGAGGTGGCCGCGGAGACGGGCCTTTCGCTTCCAGCCGCCCGCCTGGCGAAGCTCCGCGAGTACGACGAGCCGTTCCGGATTGTCGAGGGAGACCCGGCGCAGCGCGCCCGGATGTTCCGCGCCCTCTCGGCCAGCGGCCTCCGGGCCACCGAAGGCGGCCGTTACCATCACGTGGGCGGCCCGACCGACAAGGGGGTGGCCGTCGGCCTCCTGCTGCGCTTCTACCGCTGGGCCCACGGGCAGCTCGTGTCGGTCGGGCTCGGGGACGGCCCGAACGACGTGCCCTTCCTGCGCCTGGTGGACCTCGCGTTCGTGGTGGCCAACCCGGCCAGCGGCGCGACCGAGCGGGTGTCGCGCCAGGTGCCGTCCGCCCGGGTCACCACCGCGCCCGGCCCGGCCGGCTGGCACGAGGCGATGGCGGGCATCCTCGGGAACGGCGACGCGGCCAGGGTGCGCGAGCGCGCCGGGCTCGATGCGTAACCCATGGCAAAGGCTGAAGTCCTCCCGCCGCGCGCGGTCAGTGCCGTCGAGGCCATCGACCGCGCCGACATCGTCGTCGGCATCCCGAGCTTCAACAACGCGCGCACCATCGGCCACGTGGTCGAGGCGACGCACGCCGGGCTCGTGAAGTACTTCCCGCAGTCGCGGGCGATCATCGTCAACTCCGACGGCGGCTCGACCGACGGCACGCAGGAGATCGTGACGGGGCTGCAGGTGCAGTCGAGCGACGTGCTCCTCATCTCGCACCCGATCTTCCCCGTGCACCGGCTGACGATCCCCTACCACGGGCTCCCTGGCAAGGGCAGCGCGTTCCGGTGCATCTTCCGCGTGGCCGAGAAACTCGGAGCGAAAGCCTGCGCCGTGGTGGACTCCGACCTGCGGAGCATCAACCCCGAGTGGGTGCAGCTGCTGATCGCCCCGCTACTGCAGCAGGGGTACGACTACGTTTCGCCGTACTACTTCCGGCACAAGTACGACGGGACGATCACCAACAGCATCGTCTACCCGCTGACGCGGGCGCTCTACGGACAGCGCGTCCGGCAGCCGATCGGGGGCGACTTCGGCTTCTCGGGCCGTCTCGCCTCGCACTTCCTGGCCCAGCCGGTGTGGGACACCGACGTCGCCCGCTACGGGATCGACATCTGGATGACCACCACCGCGATCTGCGGCGGCTTCCGGGTGTGCCAGTCGTTCCTCGGCAGCAAGCTGCACGACGCCAAGGACCCGGGCGCCGACCTCAGCGCCATGCTCGTCCAGGTGCTCGGAACGGTCTTCTCGCTGATGGAGACGCACGAGGACGTGTGGCGGCGGGTCAGCGGCTCCGAGGAAACGCCCCTGATGGGCTTCCGCTTCGCGGTCGGCGTCGAGCCGATCGCCGTCAACACGCAGCGGATGCTCGACCACTTCCGCAACGGCGTCTCGAACCTCCGCGACGTCTGGTCGCTCGTGCTCGGGCCCGCCGACCTGTGGTGCCTCGAGGAGGCGGCGCGCGCCCGTCCCGAGGCGTTCCGCCTCGACGACGGGCTGTGGACGCGGATCGTGTACGACTTCGCCGCCGCGTACCATCACCGGCGGATCGACCGCCAACACCTGATCCGGTCGTTCCTGCCGCTCTACATGGGCCGGGTGGCGTCGTTCGTGCGCGAGGTGGCCGAGAGCGACGCCCCGGCCGTGGAGGAGCGGCTCGAACAACTGTGCCGCGTGTTCGAGGAGAACAAGGCGCACCTGGCGAAGCGCTGGTCCTCGTGAGGGATGACGGTCATGCTAGAGAAACTGCAACTGGTGCTGCAAGAGTCGTGGGAGAGCGCGGCCATCGAGCTGACGCGCTTCCTCCCGCACCTGCTGGGCGCCGCCGTCCTCATCGTAGTCGGCGCCGGCCTCGGATGGCTTGCCGGCCGCATCACCCGGTGGCTGCTCTGGCGCGCCAGGGCCGACCTCGGGGCCGAGCGCCTCGGCATCATGGGACCGGCCCGGCGCCTGGGCATCGAAAGCCCGTCGGCCTTCATCGCCCGCGTCGTCCGCTGGGGCATCACGCTCGCGGCGTTCGTGCCGGCCCTCTACTCGCTCGACGCCCGGCTTGCGGCCGACCTGGTGCGCCGCTTCCTCCTGTATCTCCCCCACCTCGTGGTCGCCGTCGGCCTGCTGTGGGCGGGATTCCTGGTCAGCCGGTTCGTCGGCCGAAGCGTGTTGATCGCCGCCGTCAACACGGGGTTCGGTTCGGCACGCCTGCTCGCCGCTCTCGCCCGCTGGGGGATCGTCCTCGTGGTGCTTGCGGTGGCCCTCGAGCACCTGGGCATCGGGCGCGCCACCGTGCTGACCGCCTTCGCCATCCTCTTCGGGGGCATCACGCTCGCCCTGGCGATCGCCGCCGGCTTCGGCAGCCAGGACGTCGTGCGGCAGTGGTGGGCCGGGCGCCTGCAGCTGCCCGAGAAGCGGGACGAAGAGCCGTTCAGGCACTGGTAGAAGGGACCTGGCGGTCCGCGCCCCCGACCTCGCCCGCCCGCGCCAGCGCGAGGCGGAACACGGCGGGGCCGAGGAACTGGTTGATCGCGACGAGCGCCACCACCACGGTCTGAAGGCGGAGGCCCCAGCCGGGGAACTGCCGCGCCACCACGATCGCCAGGCCCAGGACCACGCCCGCCTGGGACACCAGCCCCATCCAGACCAGCCGGCCAGGCGGATCGGGCACCGAGGGCAGCCGCGTCCCGAGCATCACGCCGCTCCGCAGCAGCAGCATCCGAAGACCGGCCAGGGCCACGGCCAGCACGCCGACCTCGGCCAGCGCATCGATCTGGAGCGACGCGCCGGCAGCAGCGAAGAACACCACGAGCACCGGCGGCGATCCCCGCTCGACGGCATCCTTCAAGGCGTCGCCTTCGGGCGGCACCAGGTTCTCGACGACGAACCCCGCCGCCAGCGCCGTGAGGAGCATCTCGGTGTGAAGGGCCCGCGAGAGCTGCGTCAGCACCACGCACAGGAACAGCAGGACGATCGACACCTCGCGGCCGACGTGGTGGAGGTACAAGGCGAAGAGCGCGCCCAGGAGGCTGCCGAGCGCCAGCGACCCGATCAGTTCCCACGCGAGCAGTGCCGACACGCCGACATCGGCGCCCGGGCCGGCCCCGGCCGCGTGCCGCAGCAGCTGCACCACCAGGGTGAAGCCCACGATCAACACGATCTCGGCCATGATGACGACCGCGAGCGTGATCTCGGTGAGCGGGCCCCGCGCCCGGCTCTCGGCGATGACCGCCATCGTCGCCGCCGGGGAGAAGCTGACGACGATCGTCGTCAGCACGGCGGCCTGCGCGAACCGCAGCAGCCCCGACGCGGCCGGATCGATCGGCAGCCAGGGCCAGGCTGCCCAGAGCACCGCCAGCAGCGCGACGTACATCAGGCCGATGGTCGTCCCGGCCAGCGCGAGGATTGCCTTGAGGCTGCGCCGCAGCCGCCCGAGGTTCATCTCGAGGCCAGCCACCAGCGCGATCAGCGCCACCGCCAGGTTGTCGATCAGCTGGAGGTCGCGCGCCATCGGCCGGGTGATGATGTTCAGCAAGTACGGGCCGCACACGACCCCGAAGAGCAGGTAGCCGGTCAACCGCGGCAACCGCGCGCGCTCGAGCAGGTCGCCGGCCAGCGACGCGGCGAGCAGCGCGATGCCGAGCGCAAGCGCCGTCGTGCGGGGCCCTGCCGCGGGCGCGGTCACCCGGGCCAGCGCCAGAGCCAGGAGGAGCACGATTCCAAGGGCCGCGAGCCGCCGGGTCACGGCTCGCCCTCGTGC
>DAOPQX010000211.1:0-6150 GCA_035348395.1 Vicinamibacterales bacterium
CCTCCCTGTATTGCGATCGTGCTGCCCAGCGTGCACGGCGTCGACGGCAGCGCGGGCGATGTGAGCAGTGCGCTGCGCGAGTTGCTGACGAGCTACCTGACAGGCCCCTCTCTCAGGACGATCGCGCTCGAAGCCCGGCTGCAGTCGCAGGCGGTCGAGGAAGCGCGCCAGAAGGGCTGCGACAACATCCTCACCGCCACGCTCACGCGCAAGAGAAGCGGCGGGGGCGCCCTCGGCCGGGCCCTCGGCCAGGCCGCTGGCACGGCGGCGTGGTACGTCCCGGGGACCGCGAGCGCCTCGGGCGTGATGGCGCGCGGTGCCGTCATCGCGGGCGCGCAGGCCGTTTCGACGGTCGCGTCGTCCACCAGGGCAAAGGACGAGATGCGCCTCGAGTACAAATTCTCGACGCTCGACGCGGCGGCAACGGCAAGGCCAGCGACCCTCCAGGCCAAGGCCCAGAGCGACGGCGAGGACATCCTGACCCCGCTGGCCGAGAAGGCGGCCGAGGCGATCGCGGCGCAGATGATCAAGCAGTAGCCGGTCGGAACCGTGCCCCGGCACCTGTGACGTTTCTCACGCTTCAGGTACGGCCCCAATCCGTGGCAGACTCTCTGTCGTGCAGGCCGCCCAGCTCCGGTGGATCGTCGCGTTCATCGCGCTCGCCTCGGTCGCCGCCATCCCGGGCGAGCGGCCGGCCGGCGCCCAGCAAGCGCCGGCTGGTACCACGGCCGTCGAGGCGCTCGTGGTCGATCGCGACGGGCGCCTCGTCGAAGGCCTCGGGCCGTCCGACTTCAGCGTCACCGTGGACGGCCGTACCCGGCCCGTCCTCTGGGTCAAGCGCGTCAGCCGCGGGCCTGGCGCCAGCGCCGACGCGGCATCAAGGCAGTTCGGCGCCGACAGCGCAAGGCTCTACGCCGCAGAGCCCCGCCGCAGCGTGTTCATCGTCATCGACGAGGCGACCATGGTGCGGGGCGACGAGCGGAACGTCGTCCGCGCCGCCGATGCCCTGCTCGAACGCCTCGGCATCGACGACCTGATCGCGGTGGTCCGCATCCCCGTTCCCGCTGAAACGCTGCTGACCCTCACCACCGAGCGCCCTCCCATCCGCGAAGCCCTCTCCACCATCGTCGGCCGATCGGCGCCAGCGACGACGCCGGCGGAGACGCCAGGGCTGGCCGAGCTGTCTGCGATGGCGGAGCCGAGCGCCGATCCGACGATTGATCGCGTGCCCGATTTGAACAAGCCCCCCGACGGGCCGGTGCGCGCCGCCGCGGGCGAGATGGAGAAGGACGCGACCGAGGAGGACCTGGCGAGCGCGCGTACGGCGTTGACGACGCTGGACGGGCTGATGGCGTCGCTGCAGCGGCTTCCGGGGCGCAAGGTGGTGCTGCTGTTCTCCGCCGGCCTCTTCGCCCCGTCGCAGGTGCGGGTCGAGGAGACGGCCGCCACCGCGGCACTCGCCCGCGCAACGGTCTACGCCTACGGTCTCCGCGGCGTCGCGCAGGGCCCGCGGCGCGCACCCGACCTTGGCCCCATCGAAACCATCGCCCGCGCGACCGGTGGGTCGTTCGCGATGCTCGGACGCAACCCGCGGCGGGCGGTCGAGCGCACCATCGCCGAGCTGTCGGCCAGCTACGTGCTGGGCATCGAGGCCGACCCTTCCGACACCGACGGCGGCCGTCACGCGGTGCGCGTCGAGGTTGCCAGGAAGGGTGCCACCGCGCGGTTCGCAGCCTGGCTTCCGGCGGCTGAACCCCCAGCAGACGAGACGCCTGCGGCGCAGGAGTTCGCAACCGAGGCGCCAGCGGATGCGGCATCCGAGGCGGCCTCGCCCGCCGCCGAGAAGTGGAAGACCGCGCCTCCCTCGACCGGTGCGCCAGCGGCCCTCGCCCGCGCCGGCTCGAGCCCTTCGCCCCGCGAGGCGGAGCTGAAGCTGGCCCTCGCTCGCCTGTTCGAATATGCCGACGCCTACGAGCGGCAGTACTCCATGCTCGTGACCGAAGAGGAGTACCTGCAGACGCACCGCAGCGGGCGGACACTCACCCGCGCCGACCTGCTGCTGGTGCGGCCGGCCAACCGCTGGGTCTCGTTCCGCGACGTGTTCGAGGTGGACGGCCGCCCGGTGCGCGACCGCGAGGATCGGCTGCGTCGCCTGTTCCTGGACCCGACACCCGAGGCCCAGGCGCGCCTGCAGTCGGTGATGGACGAGAGCGCGAAGTACAACGTCGGCCCAGTGGTTCGCTCGATCAACGTCCCGCTCTTCCCGCTCGACATCCTGAAGAGCTGGAACCGCGAGCGCTTCGACTTCAAGCTGGGGCGCGACGCCGACGTGGACGGCCTGCGCGCCTGGCGCATCGACTACACCGAGCGCGAACGCCCCACGCTCGTCGAGGGACTCGAGGGCGAGGACATCCCCATCAAGGGCCGCTTCCTCGTCGATCAGCTCACGGGCGCGATCGTCGAGACGACAGTGGCACTGTCGAAGGAGACGGTGAACGGCGAGATCGTCGTGCGCTACGGGCGCGACCCGGCGCTTGGCCTGTGGGTCCCGACCCAGATGCGCGAAACCTACCTCCAGGGGGGCCGCCGCATCCTGATGGAAGGGCGGGCCGGCTACTCGAAGTTCCGCCGCTTCCAGGTCAAGACGGAGGAAAGCGTCACGCTGCCGGTCAAGTGATCCCGACCCTTAGCCCCCAGCCCCCAGCCCCCAGCCCCCAGCCCGCTCACCAGTTCAGCGGCTCGGGGAAGAATTCGTCAACGAGATCCTCGTAGAAGGGACGAAGCGCCTTCGTGTCAGGCTTGCCATCTCCCTTCGAGTAGAGATCGTACCGGTTGAACGCCTTCACCCACTTCAGGTTCTCGCGGTCCTGCTCGTCCGTCAGGTACTCGTACTCCCCTTCCTTGTGCCAGGGGTAGAACGAGTGATACCGCAGCGCGTACAAGGCGCCAATCGGCAGGAGGCCCTTCACCACGTGGTAGATGTACTCGTCGTGGCCCCACGAGAGGTGCACGCGATCGAGGCCGATGCCCTCCTCGTAGATCCCGAGCCGCGTCGAGTAGACGGGGTGGTGGCGATCCGGGTTCAGCTCGAGGAACTCGGGGTAGACGATCTTCTCCGAGAAGGCACAGCCCACAGGGAACGTGTCGCCGACGACCGCCCACTGCGGTTCTCCCCAGAGGCACATCATCTTTCCGAGATCGTGAATCAGCCCGGTGACGATGAACCACCGCGGCTGGCCGGCGCGGCGGATCGCCTCGGCCGTCTGCATGGCGTGCTCGATCTGCGTCAAGTCGGTGTCCGGGTCGGAGTCGTCTACCAAGGTTTCGAGATACTCGAGCGCCTCCCAGACGCGCATCCGCTTCCGGTTCAGCCCGAGGTACTCCTTCTTCTTGGCGAGGACGAAGTCGAGCGACTGGTTCGCGTGGTTGAGCCGGTAGAACTCCTTGACCGTGCTGCGCGCCTCTGCCGCGTAGTTCCTGAACTGGTCGGGGGTCTTCTGTTGAGCGGTGCCCGGACCGGCAGGAGTTGGCGAGGTGTCCATGGGGGCCTCCTGGTCAGTGAGCGTGGTGTGCGGATGGATCCATGTTACCCGCAGTCCCCTCCGGCTCCGTGATCCTTCGACATGCGCGCGGCGAAGCCAGCTGATCGGCGCGGCGAATCGTGCCCGTCAGCTGTGCCTTCGCTCCCGGGCGATGAAGAACAGGCCGAGGGCAACGCCAGCGAGCATCGAGCCCACGAACGCCACCCAGACGATCGGCGCGAGCAGGGTCACCAGCACCGCGAGCGCCACGACGGTGAGCCCGCCCACACCCGGAAGGTTCGTCCCGGTCAGCGGAACGGCGTCGAAGTGAAGGAGCATCCGGCGGGAGCGCTCCTGCGCCTCGACCGGCTGCAGGTCGACGAGACGCAGAGGCCGGATCTCGTCGCGCCGCCTGATCGCGGCGACACCGAGCGCGGCGAGAACCTGCCACCAGAACCAGGCACGCGACCGTCCCCGCTCGAACTCCTCGGTGAGGTCGCCAGCCAGCGGGGAGCTGCCGGGAAGCAGGCGGTCGAGCACGGCCAGCGCGAACCGCGGAGGATGACGCGTTGTCATGACGACCTCTCCTCTAGCTGGGGCACGCCCTGCCACAAGGCCACGAACGCATCGCGCGTGTCCCGCACGGCACGAAGCCCGCGCGGAGTCACCGTGAAATGGCGCCTGGCCCGGCCGCCCCGCTCGGACGTCGGGTTGCCGAGGGTCGAAGACACGAGGCCGTTCGCTTCGAGACGCTCGAGGGCGGCATAGACGGCGCCGAGCAGCACCCGGCGACGGCCCACCTCCTCGATCTGCCGCGCAATCCGCACGCCGTAGGCGTCGCCTTCGAGGCGGAGCGCCGCGAGCAGGATCATCAGCTCGAAGTCAGTGAGGAGTTGGCGGCCCATTTCTTCATAAATTATGAACTCGCCCACAGAACGACGTCAAGCACTGCGATACGGTGCCCTGCGCTACGGACCTGAAGGTGTTCGATGCACGACGCGAACCTCGACTACGGCGACTGCTTCGCCTACGCGCTGGCGGCCACCACCGGCGAGTCTCTCCTCTTCAAGGGCGACGACTTCGCCAAGACCGACATCTCCAGGGTCAGGCTGGGACGCGAGCAGGGCTGAAAGGACAGCGGGCGCGGGTGACGCGGAGTCGTATCCCCGCGTATGATCCGCGCGTGCGCAAACGGATTCTCCTCGCCGTCGCCCTTCTTGCCGCTGCCGCCGCATGGTGGTGGTCCACCCGTCCGGAGCCCGCCGTACGCGTTTCGCTGATCGGGCCGCCGGAAACTGACGCGGTTCCGGCCATCAACGGCCACACGGCAATCCTGATCAGCGGCCGCCGGGTCACTCCCGCGGGACGCGTGATTCGCACGCAGTCCTACAGCTGGGGGATGGCGGTCTCGCCCGACCAGTCGCGCATCGCGCTCGTGCGCGCCGGCGCCATCGAGTTGGTCGACTTGCGGAACCCCGGCGCGAGCGTTCGCATCCCGCCTTACGGGGCCGACGCCCCAAAGGAGCTGGGCGACGGCACCTACATGGGCGTCGCCTTTTCGCCGGACGGCCGCCGTCTCTACTTCGGGTCGGCGAACTCGGGCGAGCTGAAGGCGCTCGACCTGGCGGCCGTGCCGGGAGAGCTGGCGCCTCCCGGCGCGCCATCCGCCCTGCCCGGCGATCTCGCGCGCCACCTCGTCTCGATCCCGATCGACGGCGGCGGCTTCCGCGACAGCTTCCTCGGCGACTTCGTCCTCGACGCCGCCGGCACGACCATCCACGCACTCGATCAGTTCAACTACCGCCTGGTCACGATCGACGCGGCGACCCGGAAGGTCGTGCGGTCGGTTCGGGTGGGACGCAACCCGTTCTCGGTCGCCCTGGCCCCGGACGGGCGGACGGCCTGGGTGACCAACGTCGGCATGTTCGAGTACCCGCTGCTGCCGGGTGTCACCGAGGAGAACCGGCGCACGGCGGGCCTGACGTTCCCGCCCTACGGCATCCCGTCGAAGGAGGCCGAGGAAGGGACGGTCGCGGAGGGGATCGTGGTGCCGGGGCTCGGGAGCCCGAACCATCCCGACGCGATGTCGCTCTTTGCGGTGGACCTGGCCACTGGCGCGGTGACCGCGCGCGTGAAGACCGGTTACCTGGTTGGCGCCGAGCGCGACGGCATGAAGACCATCGGTGGCTCCAGCCCGGGCGGGGTGGTTGCCGGGTCGCGGTGGGTCTACGTCTCCAACGCCACCAACGACACGGTCTCGGTGATCGACGCGAGCAGCGGCGCGATCGCCGCCCAGGTGGACCTCGACGTCCCCGGCCTCGAGCGGCTGCGCGGCGTGATCCCCTTCGGCCTCGCGCTCAGCCCAGACGAGGCGCGCCTCTACGTGGCGTGCGCCGGCCTGAACGCGGTCGCGGTCATCGACACAGCGCGCCGGGTGGTCGAGGGGTACATCCCGGCCGGCTGGTTCACCACCTCGGTGGCCGTGGCGCGCGACGGCCGCACGCTCTTCGTGTCGAGCGCGAAGGGGTTGGGCTCTGGGCCGAACGGCGGCGCCGGCTTCGTCGCACCCTCGCGCGGCCAACACCCTGGCGACATCATGCAAGGCACCTTGCAGATCGTCCAGGTCCCG
>DAOPQX010000212.1:0-6135 GCA_035348395.1 Vicinamibacterales bacterium
GCCCCACGAGCAGGAGCGCGCGGCGATGGCCGAGCTCGAGGCCCAGCGCGACGTCGCCCTGCCCTTCACCGTCCGCTGGAACCGGGCCGAGCGGACGGCGACCATCGACATCCAGGACGAGACCGTCCACCTCGCCGAGGGGCAGTGGAGCAAGTGGGTGCCGCTCGAGTTCCGCATCAACTTCCTGATGCGCCTCCAGGGCATGGCGCAGCTCTACCTGATCAAGGCGTCGGACGACCTGCAGCTGTACATCTCGCCGGTGAACTGGCGGCCCGAGAAGCCGGTGATGCCGATCTCGGCGCCCGGCTCCTTCTCAGAGGACCTCTACGACCGCCTGGGCACCTTCCGCACGCTCGGGTGGGCGGAGGCCACCTGGCCCCTCAACGAGGACCGGATCGACGAGAAGGCGTTCATGGACGACCTGTACCGGGCCTTCGACGACCGGGCGCAGGTGATCCTCCAGCAGATCGACTCGCGGAAGTACGACCTGGTGGTCGGCGTCATCGAGTCGACCGATCGCGTGCAGCACATGTTCTGGCGCTTCATCGACCCGACGCACCCGATGTACGACGCGGCGCAGGCCGCCAAGTGGGGCGACGCGATCGAGCGGGTCTACCGCCGCGCCGACCAGCTCGTGGCCGAGGTGCTCGAGCACGTCGAGCCGGGCACCGACATCATCGTGCTGTCGGACCACGGCTTCCACTCGTTCAAGCACGGCGTGAACCTGAACACCTGGCTGATCGAGGAAGGCTTCATGGCCCGCCAGCAGCAGAAGGTGGGCGACAAGAACCTCGACGACATGTTCGGCGGCGGCGGCCAGTTCTGGGAGAACGTGGACTGGACGCGCACCAAGGCGTACTCGCTCGGCCTCGGGCAGATCTACTTCAACATGCGCGGCCGCGAGGGCCAGGGGATCATCAGCGAGGGCGAAGAGTACAAGCGCCTGTCGGACGAGCTGTCGGCGCGGCTGATGACGATGACCGACCCGAAGACCGGGCAGCGGATCGTGACCGGCGTCTACAAGCGCGACGACGTCTACTCGGGGCCCTACATGGCGAACGCGCCCGACCTGCAGGTGGGGTTCGCCGATGGGTACCGCGTGTCGTGGCAGACCTCGCTCGGCGGCTCCCCGCCCGGGCTGCTCTACGACAACATGCGCAAGTGGTCGGGCGACCACTGCTCGTTCGACTACAGGGGCATCCCGGGCGCGATCATCACCACGCGCAAGGTGACCTCCGGGCAGGTGCGCATCATCGACGTCGCCCCCACCGTCCTCAGGTACTTTGGCGTGCCGATCCCGAAGGAGATGGACGGGAAGCCGCTGTTCTAGACGCGAGCCTGGCCAGGCCGTGGTGAAGGTGCTAGCCCCCAGCCCCTCGCGCCTATTAGAATCCCCCCCATGTTCCGAGCGCTGATGGCAACCGCTGCGGCGTGCGTGGCCTTCGGCCTGGCCGCGCCCGCCTCGCAGGCCCAGGCTCCGGCCTCAGACCCCGCCGCCCGTGCCGACGCGCGGATCCGCGCCCTGCACCAGGAGGCCGATGCGCTCGCGCGGCAGCAGCGCAGCCTGCTCGGCGACCTGCGGCGCCTCGAGGTCGAGCGCGACCTGCGCGTCGAGGAGAGCCGGAAGCTCGACGCCGAGGCCGCGGCCCTGCAGGCAAAGATGGCCGATACCAGGACCCGGATCGACGCCGAGCGGGCCGCCATCGCCGAGATCAGGCCGTTGCTCGATCGGCGCCTCGTCGAGGTCTACAAGCTCGGGCGCCCCGGCTACGGCCGCCTGCTGCTCGGCGCCCGCGACGTGCGCGATGCGGGCCGCGTCGTGCGACAGACGGTCGCGTTGGCCAGCATGGACCAGCGGCGCGTGGACGAGCTGCGCGCGTCCACCGACCGCCTCGAGAAGGCCAACGCCCAGCTCGCTGAACAGGCGGCCAGCCTCGAGGGCGTGCGGGAAGCGGCCCGCGTGGCGGCCGACAAGGCCCGGCGGGCCGCCGACGCCCGCGCCGCCCTCATCCGCCAGCTGGACGCGCGCCGCGACCTTGCGGCGCAGATGGCCGGCGAGCTCGAGATGGCGCGCCAGCGCCTCGGGCAGATCGTTTCCTCCGATCCCGTCGAGGCGGCGCTTCCAATCAAGCCCTTCCGCGGCTCGCTCGACTGGCCCCTCCGGGGGCGCATCCTCTCGTGGTTCGGCCAACGCCGGAACCCCCGCGTCGGAACGGCCGCCAACCGCAACGGCATCGAGATCGCCGGGGCCGAGGGGGCCCCGGTGCGGGCGGTGCACGAGGGGCGCGTCATCTTCGCCGACGTGTTCGCCGGGCTCGGCCAGCTGGTCATCGTCGATCACGGGCGGCTCGGCTACTCGCTCTACGGCCACCTCGGCTCGCTCGGAGTGCAGAAAGGGGCCGCGGTCGCCCACGGACAGACCGTGGGGACGGTGGGCACCTCGCCTGCCGGCAACCCCGCGTTGTACTTCGAGTTACGAATCGACGGCCGGCCGGTCGATCCCGTAGAATGGCTGAAGGAGAGCTGGTAACCCCCCATGAGTGCTCGGACACGCTTGTTCGTCTTTGCCGTCACCGCCCCGGTGATTGCGTTCGCCCTGGTGGGCGCGCTGCTCGGCCAGGTGTGGGCGCGAGAGACTCCTTACGCCAACCTGCGCGTCTTCGAGGAAGCGGTCTCCCTCATCGCGAACAACTACGTCGAGGAAGTGAACCTCTCGAAGGTGATGCGCGGGGCGATGGGAGGACTGGCCGAAGGCCTCGACCCCGACAGCGCGTACCTGCCCCCCGAGGCCGTTCGTGAAGTCGATGCCGGGAACGGGGTAGGACCAGCCGACATCGGCGTCGCCCTCACCCGGCAGTACTACCTGCGCGTCATCGCCGCGCGCGACGGCTCGCCCGCGGCGCGCGCAGGCCTCCGCGCTGGCGATTTCCTGCGGGTGATCGGCGAGCGGCCGACCCGCGAGATGTCCGTTTGGGATGGCATGCGGCTGCTGCGCGGCGAGCCGGGCAGCACGGTGTCGCTGCTCGTCATCCGCGGCAACGCGGCCGACCCGCACCCGGTGGAGATCACCCGCGAGATCCCGGCGGCGCCAATCGTTTCGGGGCGGCTGATCGGGACCGACGTCGGGTACCTTCGCATCCCCGCGTTCGCCGCCGGCATCCCCGCCGCCGTGTCGGCGCGGGTGGCTGAACTAAGGAAGGCTGGCGCGTCCCGGCTGGTGGTCGACGTCCGCGACGTCGCCGACGGCCCGCTCGACGCGGGAATCGCCACCGCGCGGCTCTTCGTCGCATCGGGCACGCTGCTGCACAAGGAAACCAAGGGCGCCGGCCGCGAGGCGGTGACCGCCGGCGGCGGTGCGGCCCCGATCGCGCAGCCCGCGGTCGTCCTGGTGAATCGCGGCACATCCGGCGCCGCCGAACTGTTCGCGGCCGCCCTCGCGGGAAACAAGCGCGCCGAGCTGGTGGGCGAGCGCACGCACGGCCGCGCAGGCCTGCAGCGCCTCGTGCGGCTCAACGACGGTTCGGCGATGCTGATCACCAACGCCTGGTACCTCACGCCCGGGGGCGAGCCGATCCACCAGAAGGGCCTGACACCGGCGCACACCGTCGAGGTGCCGGACGTGGAGTTCGGAGCGCCGCCCCCGGCGACCGATCCGATTCTCGACAAGGGCCTCGAGCTGGTGAAAGACCGCAAGTAGTACTCCGCACGACGCCGCGGCGATCACTTTCGTGAACGATCTCGCCGCGGCGGCCGTTCCTGCGCTGGGGCGTGAACGCCACCAGCGCGCTGTTCGCTATTGACACCTGATCAGCGCTCGCGTATAACCCCATCCGGACGTGGCTGGCGTGGTGAGCAAACCGCGCGGCATTCTTCAGCGAACGAGGAGGTGGGGGTCATGAACAAGCAGTCGCTGATCGAGAAGATCGCGAAGGACACCGGGGTGACGAAGGTCAGCGCGGCGGCGGCGCTCGAGTCGGCTCTGGACGGGATCACCCGCTCGCTGAAGAAGGGCGAGGGGATTACCTTCGTTGGCTTCGGCACGTTCAAGACCGCCGTTCGCAAGGCGCGCACCGGACGCAACCCGCAGACCGGCGCCGAGGTGAAGATCCCGAAGCGGCGCGTGGTCCGGTTCACTGCCGGCAAGGCGCTGAAGAATGCGGTGAAGTAGGCGTCGTCCGTAGGGGCGCAGCTTGCTGCGCCCCTACCGGCCTCCCGAATCCTGAACCCGAATCCTGAACCCCGAATGCTGAATCCCCTCCTCCGTTGACCGCCCGGCTTGGCCGTTGCTATACTAGCCACTTCTGTAAGTGCCGGCTTTTCTTGATTTAGGCGCGTAGCTCAGATGGTTAGAGCGCCTGCTTGACACGCAGGAGGTCGGCGGTTCGAGTCCGCCCGTGCCTACCACCTCGTTCCGCGGCAGCGGATCCACGCCGGAGTTCGGCCGGCCGGACGCGAGGGCGTTCAGAAAGCCGGGTGGATGCCCGGATGCCCCGAGCGTGATGGCTGAGAAGACCTGCCTTTCCTGATCACCGGATGAACCACGTCACTGTCACCTTGCCCGACGGCTCCCGCCGCACCGTCCCCGCCGGGACGACCGTGCGCGACCTGTCGGCGGATCTGCCGGCGCGCGTGGCGAAGTCCGCCCTCGCGGCCGTCGTCGACGACAAGGTCGTGGACCTCTCGCATCCGCTCGAGCGCGACGCGGCGGTGCGCCTGGTCACCCCGGAGAGCCCCGAGGCGATCGACCTCTACCGCCACAGCACGGCCCACCTGATGGCCGCGGCGGTGACCAGCCTGTTCCCCGGCACCCAGTGCGGGATCGGCCCCGCCACCGACGAAGGCTTCTTCTACGACTTCGTCGTCCCGCGCCCGTTCGTCCCCGAGGACCTCGAGGCGATCGAGAGCCGGATGCGCGAGCTGGCGAAGCAGGACATCCCCTACGAGCGGAAGATGCTGCCCAAGGACGAGGCGAAGCGCTACTTCGCCGAGCGGGGCGAGCCGCTCAAGGTGCAGCTGATCGAGGAGAAGGGCGGCCCGGTCGTCTCGTGCTACACGATCGACGACCTCTTCATCGACTTCTGCGTCGGGCCGCACGTGCCGTCCACCGGGCGGCTCAAGGCGTTCAAGCTGCTCTCGACCTCGAACGCCTACTGGAAGGGCGACGCGCGCAACCAGCCGATGCAGCGCGTGTACGGCACCGCCTTCTTCTCCGACTCGGAGTTGAAGGCGCACCTGCAGCGCCTCGAGGAGGCCAAGCGCCGCGATCACCGGAAGCTTGGCCGCGAGCTGGGCCTCTTCATCGGGCACCCGTGGGCGCCCGGCGCCACCTTCTGGCTCGGCAAGGGCACGATCCTCTACAACACCCTCGCCAACTACATGCGGCAGGTGCTGTACCCGTCGGGCTACCAGGAAGTCAAGACGCCGATCATCCTGAACAAGGCGCTCTGGGAGACCTCCGGGCACTGGGAGCACTACCGCGAGAACATGTTCCTCGTCCGCTCGTCCGACGACGAGGAGATGGGCCTGAAGGCGATGAACTGCCCGGCCCACTTCCTCGTCTACGCGAGCGAGATGCGCAGCTACAAGGATTTGCCGCTGCGCCTCCACGAGCAGACTCCCCTGCACCGCAACGAGGCGTCGGGCGTCCTCTCGGGCCTCACCCGCGTGCGCCAGTTCTCGCAGGACGATGCGCACTGCTTCGTGATGGAGTCGCAGATCGCCGAGGAGGTCGAGCGGCTGCTCCGCCTCGTCCAGCGCGTCTACGGCGACTTCGGGCTCGAGTACTCGGTGAAGCTCTCGACCCGCCCCGAGCAGTTCATGGGCGAGATCGCCACCTGGGACCACGCCGAGGCCTCGCTGCGCCAGGCGCTCGTCGCCGCCGGTCAGCCGTACGTCGTGAACGAGGGCGACGGCGCCTTCTACGGTCCGAAGCTCGACTTCGACATCACCGACGCCATCGGGCGGAAGTGGCAGTGCGCCACCATCCAGCTCGATTACCAGATGCCGGAGCGCTTCGACCTCAAGTACGTGGGGGCCGACAACGCCGAGCACCGCCCGGTCGTCATCCACCGGGCCATCTTCGGCAGCTTCGAGCGCTTCATCGCGCTGCTCATCGAGCACTATGCCGGCGCCTTC
>DAOPQX010000213.1:0-6050 GCA_035348395.1 Vicinamibacterales bacterium
TGCACCAGCACCCTCGGCACCTCCTGCACCAGCACCCTCGGCACCTCCTGCACCATCTGCACCTCCTGCACGATCTAATTCCTGATCTCCGGCCTCCGCGCCTCCGCGCCTCCGCGCCTCCGCGTTGAACGTGGTCAGGAATGCAGCGTGATACGCATTTGAGTTCTGTTCGTCTCTGTGTCTCTGTGCCTCTGTGGTGAACGTGATCTGAATGCAGCGTGACGGCGTGACTCGCCGTGACGACGGGTCGTGAATTCACGATCCGTCGTGACGCCTCGAGGCGGTCGTTGCCTCAATTCGCCCGAAAAGTGCCGCGATTCGACCTGGAACGGCGATTGATGTGCATCGCGACGGTATGTTCAGGATCGAGGTCGCCCCAACATCCGGCGGAGTGCGGTTGATGCTGAGCGGCACGCTCGATGGCGCGTCGCTCCCCGAGATGGAAAGGCTCGCCGGGGAGTGCGCGTCGAGCGGCGGTTCGGTGGTAGTGGATCTCTCGAACGTCCGCCTCGTCGATCGAGAGGCGGTCCGCTTCTTCTCGAGCGGAGCGGGCAGGCGCGTCAAGATCGTCGGCTGCCCGGCCTACCTGCGCGAGTGGCTTCGGTCGGAAGGGCGGTAGGCGCGTGATGCACTGGGTTGCGAAGAGCGGCGGGCGGGCGAAGGGTGGACGGCGGCGGGCGGGAAGACTCGCCTGGACCCTGGCGGTCGTTGGGGTCCTTGCTGTGGCGCCGCCCGTGCACGCGCAGCAGGGCGAGCCGCTGTCGTTCCCGCAGGCGCTCCAGCGAATGATCTCGGCGCACGAGTCGCTGCGCGCGGCCGGCCAGGAGGTCGGGCAGCGCCGCGAGGAGCGCGAGGCCCGCAAGGGTCTGTACTACCCCAAGGTAGAGCTGTCGGGGCAGTTCACCCGCATCGACGAGCCGATCGAGATCGACCTCGACCCGATTCGGAAGGCGATCCTCACGCTCCACCCGCAGGTGCCCGCGTCGCGCGTACCCCCGTTCGTGCAGGAAGTGCAGGGCGAGTCGTTCTGGAAGGCCGACATCCGCGCTACCTGGCCGATCTACACGGGGGGGAAGGTTGCCGCCGCAAACCGGGCGGCCGACGCGCGGATCGCCGACGCCGAGCAGCAGCAGCGGCAGACGGGTCAGTCGCTCTCGTCCGAGCTGGTGCGCCGCTACTTCGCGGTGCGGCTGGCGGGCGCGGCGCAGGAGGTCCGGGCGGCGGTGCTGGCGGGCCTCGACCGCCACCTCTTCGAGGCGCGCCGCCTCGAGGAGGAGGGGCTCATCTCGAAGGCCGAGCGGCTGCACGCCGAGGTGGCCCGCAGCGAGGCCGACCGGCAGGTGAAGCGGGCCGGCCACGACCTCGCGATCGCGCGGACCGCTCTGGCCAACATCCTCTGCGAGGACGCGGCCGGCGACCCCTCGTCGCCCCTCTTCATCGTCGATCGGCTCGAGCCGCTCGACGCGTTCCAGGCCAGCGCCTCGCGCCACCATCCAGCCTTCGCGCGCCTTGCCGCGCAGCAGGCCCTGGCGAGCCAGGCGGTGGCCGCCGAGCGGGCTCGCTGGCGCCCCGACGTCTACCTGTTCGCGAAGCGCGAGCTGCACGAGGATGGCCTGACGCTGCTCGACCCGGCATGGGCGGCAGGCGTCGGCGCCACTTTTACCCTGTTCGACGGCTTCGCCCGAAGGCACGGCGCGGCGGCCGCCCGGCTGCAGCTGGCGCGCGTCGAGACGCTCGAGGCACGTGCCCGCCGCGACGTCGCCACGCTGGTCGAAAAGCGCTACCGGGAGGTCGAGCGGTCGCGCGAGCAGTTCGACGCGCTGGCCGTAGCGCTGGACCTCGCTCGCGAGAACCTGCGCGTGCGCACCCGGGCCTTCGAAGAGGGGCTCGCCACGTCACTCGAGGTGGTCGATGCCCGCCTGGCGCTCTCGCGCGCCGAGCTCGAGCGCCTGGCCGCGGCCTACGAGTTCGACGTCGCGCTGGCCGACCTGCTGGAGGCCAGCGGGCAGGCCGATCGGTTCGAGGCGCTGCGGCAGCAGGGCAAGCCGGTCGGCGCCGTCCTGAGGGAGCAGCAGCGGTGAAGCACATGCGAATCGTTCGCGCCGTCCTCGGCCTGGTGGCCGTTGCGGCCGTCGTTGCCGGATTGTGGGCCTGGGCCTCGGTCGTGTCGCGGCCTGTGCCCGAAGTTCTGCAGGGACAGGTCGAGGGCACGCTGATCAACGTGTCGGGCAAGCTCGCCGGCCGCCTTGCATCGATCGAAGTTCGCGAAGGGCAGCGCGTTGCGCGCGCCGACGTCGTGGCGAGAATCGAAAGCCCCGAGGTGCACGCCCGACTCGACCAGGCGCGCGCAGCCCGCGATGCTGCCGAGGCGCAGCGCGAGAAGGCGTACCGCGGCGCGCGGGCGGAAGAGGTCCGCCAGGCGCGCAGCATGTGGGAGCGAGCGCGCCACGCCGCCGAGCTGGCCGAGAAGACCTTCCGGCGGCTCGAGCGCCTCAACGCCGACGGCGTTGTGCCCGCGCAGCGCCGCGACGAGGCCGAGGCGCAGTGGAAGACCGCCCGCGAGGCCGAGAATGCCGCCCGGGCCGCCCTCGACATGGCCGAGGCCGGGGCGCGCGCCGAGGACAAGGCGGCGGCCGCGGCACTGGTGGACCGTGCGGCGGGCGCCATCTCCGAGGTGAACGCCGCCCTGGCCGAGACGACGATCCTGGCGCCCTCCGCCGGGGAGGTGTACCGCAGGAACGCCGAGCCTGGCGAGGTGGTGCCGGCGGGCTACCCCGTGGTGACGCTGCTCGACCCGGAGGACGTCTGGGTTGTCCTGCAGGTGCGCGAGGACAAGCTGGCCGGAGCCTGCATCGGTTCGCCAATCGCCGTGCGCGTGCCGGCGCTGGGCGACCGGCGCCTGGACCTCGAGGTGTCGTACGTCGCGCCGCTCGGCGACTTCGCCACCTGGCGGCCGAGCAGCGCGCAGGGTGGGTTCGATCTCAAGACGTTCGAGGTCCGCGCACGGCCGCGCACGCCGGTTGCCGGCCTTCGGCCCGGCATGAGCGCGATCGTCGTGAGCGGCCTCGGTGTGGGCGGCCGGTGAGGGAGACGTGCTGAAGGTTGCGCGGCGGGAGCTTGGCCGGATTGCCTCCGACCGCTACTACCTGTGGCTGCTCGTGGTTCTGCCCCTCGCGTCGTACTGGCTCCTCGCCTCGATCTTCTCCGCCGGAGTGCCGCGCGACCTCCCCGTGGCGGTGGTGGACCAGGACCACAGTACGCTGTCGCGCCAGATCGTGCGGGCGATCGACGCCACTCCGTCCATGGCGGTGGCAGCGCGGCCCGGCAGCATCGAGGCCGCGCGCGCGCTGGTCCTCGAGAACCAGGTGTACGCGGTGGTCGTGCTGCCGTTCGGCATGGAGCGTGACGCCAGGCGTGGCCAGGCCCCTGCGGCAACCGGTTACCTCAATGCGCAGGCGCTGCTGCCTGCCAGCCTGATCAGGCGCGACTTGCGGGCCGCGGTCGCCACCGTCTCGGCGGGCCTCGAGGTGAGAGGTCGCCAGGCGCGGGGGGAACCGCCGCGCGCGGCGCTCGCCCGCTTCGAGCCGGTGCGCCTCGATTACCACACGCTCTTCAATCCGCGCCTCGACTACGTCTCGTACCTGCTGACGGCGCTGCTGCCCGCCTCACTCCAGATCTTCGTCCTGCTGGTTGCGGTGTACTCGGTGGGAGGCGAGCTGAAGAACGGAACGGCGGGTTCGTGGATCGAGGCGGCAGGCGGGCGCGCGTTCCGCGCCGCCGCCGGCAAGCTGGCGCCGTACGCCTTGTACTTCACAGCCCTCGGCCTGACGATGCTGGCGGTGCTCGAAAGCCGGCTGGGCGTCCCGCTCGGCGGCAGCCCGGCCCTCCTCGGCACGGCCACGTTCCTCCTCGTACTCGCCTACCTGGCCGTAGGGCTCGCGCTCGCGGTCTGGTTCGCGAACCTGCGTCTCGCCAGCAGCGCGACGGCGGTCTACGCGGCGCCCGCGTTCGCGTTCGTCGGGATCACCTTCCCCACGATGGGCATGCCGGTCGCGGGCCGCCTGTGGGGGGAGCTTCTTCCCCTCACCCACTACCTGCGGATCCTGGTGAACCAGGGCATCCGGAATGCGCCGGCCGGCGTCTCGCTGCCGTCGTTGGCGGCCCTCGCGGCCTTCGCCGCGGCCGGCGTCGCGGCGTCGCTGTGGCGGCTCCGCCGCGTGGCCAGCGACGAGCGCTACTGGGGGCGGCGGTGAGAACGATTCTCGCCGAGGCCGCGGCTGAGTTCCACAGGCTGAGACGCGACGTCGGCGTCCTGCTGGTGCTTGTCGGGGCGATGTTCCTGTACGCGGCGCTCTACCCGGTCCCCTACTGGCACGAGGTGCTCGAGCAGGTGCCCATCGCGATCGTGGACCTCGACGGCAGCGACCTCAGCCGCGACCTGGCGAGGATGGCCGACGCGCACCAACTGTTGTCGGTTGCCGCGCGTGCCGCCACCGCGGAGGAGGCCGCCGGCCTGGTGCGGCGAGGAGAGGCTGGCGGCTACGTGGTGGTGCCGCCGGGATTCGAGCGGCAGATCCGGCGCGGCGAGCGGGCGGTCGTGGCCGCCTACGTGGATGCCGGCTATTTCCTCGTCTACCGGCAGGTGCTGACGGGGTTCTCCGAGACGGTGGGCACGCTCTCGGCGGGCATCGAGATCCGGCGCCTGCAGGGCGAGGGGCTCGCCGTGCGTCAGGCCGTGCGCGCGCGCGACCCGCTGCCGCTCTCCACCCGGCCGCTCTTCAACCGGACCGAGGGCTACGCCACCTACGTCGTTCCCGGTGTGCTGGTGCTCATCCTCCAGCAGACCCTGCTCGTCGGCATCGGAATGGTGGGCGGAACGCTGCGGGAGAGGCCGGAACCGGTCGGCCGCGGCACGTCCCGCGCGGCGGCGAAGGTGCTGGGCCGGGCGCTGGTCTACTTTGCCCTGTACGCCGTCCACGCCCTCTTCTACTTCGGCGTGGTCTACGCCCTTTACGGCTTCCCGGTGAAGTCGCAGGCGGCCGACCTCGCGTCGTTCGTCCTGCCCTTCCTGCTCGCCGCCATCTTCCTCGCGCTCACGCTTCGCCCGCTCTTCCGAACGCGCGAGGCCTCGATCCACCTGCTGCTGTGGACCTCGCTGCCGGCGATCTTTCTTGCTGGCTTCGCCTGGCCCGTGGAGGCGCTGCCGCCGTGGCTGGCGGCGGCGGGGCGTGCGTTGCCCAGCACGTCGGCCATCCCGGGCATGATCAGGTTGACGCAGATGGGGGCGACACTGGCGCAGGTGCGCCCCGAGTGGTGGACGCTCTGGGCGCTGGCCGGGATCTACTTCGCGACCGCCTGCGCGGCCGCCAGGCTGAGACCCGAGTCTTGAGCTTCTGGACCTCGCCCGCCTCCTGGCAGGCGGCGCGAAGCCAGACAAAGGGGGGGCGTTCTTCCGCTGCCGCCGGCAGCGGCTCCTTCAAACCCCTCAGGTCCCGCCCCAGCCGATCGTGACCTTCTCCCCCTCGACGATGACCGGGACGTCGCGGCGGCCCGCGGTGTGGGCCAGCATCCGCTCGAGGCCGGCGCGGTCCTTCTTCACGTTGACGTACTCGACCTCCACGCCTCGCCGCCGGAAATCCTCACGGGCGGCCTGGGTGTACGGTCAGGTATCCTTGCCGAAGATTCTGACCATGTGGTCCTCGCCCTCCTCCTAATCGTCCGGGTGTGCCCAGAACTTCGCGAACTCGTCCATGAAGGTGAGGGTCTCGAGCGACTTCATCCGGTCGATGAACAGCACGCCGTCCAGGTGATCGATCTCGTGCTGCGCGACCCGCGCCGTGTACCCTTCGAGGTCCAACTCGATTCGGTTCCCGCGGCGGTCGAGGGCGCGCAACTGCACCCTGTCCGGGCGGACGACCCGGCCACGCAGGTGCGGCAAACTCAGGCACCCCTCCCAGTCCTCGGCCGTATCGCGGCCGACCGGCGTCAGCTCGGGGTTGATCACGGGCAGCACGCGGATGTGCCGTTCGTGGCCCTCGCCGTCCTCGATC
>DAOPQX010000214.1:0-6002 GCA_035348395.1 Vicinamibacterales bacterium
CCGGCAGCCGCTGTCCCTCCTTGTATCCCGGCGGCAGGTACAGGGTTGCGCTCAGTTGCACGCCGTCCTTGCGGGGGTAGGTGAGGAACCGCCGCTCGACCCCCGCCAGCTGGGGTGCCGGGTCGGTGAACCGCGTCAGTGCGCGCCGCTCGCCGGTTGCGCGGGTGCACACGAAGTAGTTGGGCGGCTCCTTCGCGGTTTCGTACCGCGTCAGCAAGGTCTTCGCATCGCCGTCGAGCACGGCCACGATCGCCTCGTAGCTCTCGCCCTGCGCCTGGAACAGCCTCTCCGTATTCCCGGTCGCGAGGTCGAACCGGTCGAGGAAGGGGAAGTCGCCCTTCGGGGAGGCGCCCGCGCCCGCGAGGAAGACGGCGCCGCCCGACTGCTGGATCAGCCGCGCGCCGCCCTTCTGGACGACGATGGGAGTGCCGGGATCGCGGTACCGATCCTCGGCGCTCACCTGCCAGAGACGGCGGGGATGGCTCGAGCCCGCCGGGACCGCCCACGTCGTCCGCATCCGCTTGCCGCGCTCGAACTCGCTCACCAGCGCCGTGCCGTCCTCGGTCCAGCTGAGCCCGGCGAACCGGTGGTCGAGGCGCAGCCACTCGGCGGGATCGCCCGAGAACGGGGCCTCCACGGTCATCACCCGGTCGCGCTTCGGCACCTGGTTTCGCAGGTTGCCCTCGTCCAGGGCCTCCACCCAGACAGCGGTTGCCGGAGCGCTTTGGTTCCACTGGTAGGCGCGCGGCCCGGTCGGGACGCCGAGCATGGGAACCGACTCGGCAGCCGGGAGCGAGGCAATCCGCTTCTCCAGCCGGCCCGTCCTCGACCAGATCTCGACATCCTTCGGGAAGCCGCGCGCGGGAACCAGCCGCGAGAAGGGGCGCTTCAGCCGCGCGACGATGAGGTGCTGCCCGTCCGGCGAGACGATGACCTCGTCGAAGGTCCCCGGCGAGCCGACCGGCGTCCGGCGGCCCGTGGCGGCGTCGACGAAGGCCAGCTGCCCGGTGAAGTAGTACTCGAAGAGCGCCTCGTCGTGCGCGCTCTTGAGCAGGTCCTCGTAGGTGGCTACCGGCGCGGCCTTCCCCTCGTTCTCCTGCACGTTCGGACCCGTGGGGACGTCGGGCGGCTTCGGCGCCGCTCCCCGGCTCGCCACGACGAACTCGCACAACAGTGAGTTGTCGTCCACCCACTGGCACGGGGGGCCGAGCGTGGCATTCAGCGCGGCCACGGTGACGGCCTTCGCCTGGCCGGTGGCGGTGTCGGCAACCCACAGCTCGATGCCGCCAGGGCGGGTCTGGGTGAACGCGAGGCGGCGGCCGCCCGGCGAGAACCCGATGGGGTCGAGCCTGGGTTCGGGCGGCACGACGACCGGCGTGTCCTTGCCGTCGGCAATCGACTTCAGCGTGATGCCGGTGATCCCCTGGCTGCGCTGCGGCCCGTTTGTCGCCGGGTTGATGCGCGTGCCGGCCAGCCGCAGCATCGGCTGCGACAGCTCGGCGATCGACGGCATCGACGGGCGGTCGAGCAGCGCGAGCTGCTGGCGCGACGGGCTGACGATGACCGCGGGCAGCGGGCGGGCATCGAGGATGTCGACGATGACCTTTGGAGGAAGCTGGTAGCGCGACTCGGCCGGGGCCTGCGCAGCGGGCGGCGCCTGCGCGGGCAGGTGGGCGGGGAACGCAAGGCAGAGCGCCCCCAGCAGCGTCGGCACGAGTCGGGTGCTCACGGTGCGCATGCGCAGTCTCCTCAGGAGGATGCCAGGATCCGGGTCGGCGGGCCGATTCTACCACCTGCTGCGACGGCACCACGGAGGCTGCCGGACGAGGCAACCACAAAGAACACAAAGATCACAAGAACTGCGTATTCCCCGGCCCAGCTATCGACAAGCCTCAGGCGCCGGCTTTCGGCGGCCGTCCCGCGCAGAGTCGAGGGACGGCCCGAAGGCCGGCGCGAGCGAGGCAGACCTTTTCGCAGCCGCCTTCATGTTCTTTGTGTCCTTTGCGGTTCAAATTCGTGGACGGGTCATGCCGAGAACGGCCGCCGCGGTCATCGCTTGCGCGTGCTGTCGAGCAGCGCGAGCAGCTCGGCATCGTCCGGCGCCAGGACGAGCGCCAGCTCGAACCACCGCGCGGCCTCGGTGTGGCTCTTCACGGCAAGCGCGGCGCGGCCGGCGAGCGCCAAGTGCCGCGGCGACGAGGGGTAGGCCTGGGCGAGGCGGGCTGCGAGCACGCGCGCCGTATCGGCGCGGCCGTCGGCGATCAACAAGTCGATCAGTCGGGTCGCGGCATCCACGTCGGACGGCGCGACGTTCAGCGCGGCTTCGTACGAGCGCTCTGCGGTCTGTCGCCGGCCCTCGGCCTCGGCGGCGTCGCCCCGCGCGACCAGTGCGGCCGGCTCGCGGCCGATCGCGGCCGGCGCGCGGTCCACCCGCTCGAGCGCGGCGGGCACCCGGCCGGCGCCGAGCGCGAGCGTGGTGGCCTCGAGCAGGGCAGTGGCCCGGGCGCCACCGCTGGCCCGCTTCGCTCCCAGCAGCGCGTCGTACGCGCGCAGCGCTTCGTCGATGCGGCCGAGCGCCGCGTGACAGCGGCCGAGCCACAACCATGCCCGACCGTCCAGCGGATCTTTGCGTCCAGCCGCTTCGAGCTCGCGGATGGCGCCCCGGTAATCCCCCTTGCGGTAGAGAATCTCCGCCAGGTGCAGTCTCGCGAGCGGTGTCATGCCGGCGGCGAGGGGCGGGCCGCCGAGATCGCCCGGGCGCCCGGCCTCGGCCTTGTCGCCGGCCTCGTCTGGCCGCGGCGGCTCGGGTTCAGCGCGAGGCCCGTGGGTGGGCACCCGCGACTGCGGGCCGGCCGGGGTGAGGGCGGCCAGCACCTTCCCCGGCATGTCGGCGGCCACCGGCAGACCCGCGTGCGCGAGCAGTGTCGGCAGCACGTCGAGAGGGGACACGATGCCGAGCGTGGCCGGGGAGCCGGGCCGGCCAGTTCCGGCGACCGTTGCGGCATCAGCCGCCGCGAAGATGCCGTACGGCCGATGCCAGGCGGCGGCCGCGTCGAACGCCGCAGCCAACGGGTCTTCGCGGATCCCGGCGTCGGCCGTGTAGAAGCCGTGCGCCGACAACACGACAACGAGCGTTGCCGGGTGGAGGCGCGCGGCAAGGTGGGCCAGCGCCGCGTCCACCTCCTGGTAGGCCGCGCCAATCGCTCGCTCGCCCCGCGAACGGTCGCGCACCGCGAGGTGCGAGACGGTGTCCACCAGTTCGAAGCAGACGGCAAACAGGTCGGGCTGCCCCGCCTCGAGCGCCGCGGCGGCGATCCCCCGCCAGCTCCTCGCCGCCGCGAGCCCGAACCGCAGCCTCGAGACCCACGCGGGACCGGCGGATGCCGCGTCGCCGAACGCCGTGAGAGCCTCCATGTCGAGCGACGAGGGGGCCACGACGTGCCGTACCACCTTCGCCAGCGCCTCCGGGGGATACACGAGGCCGGGCGCTCCCGCCGCTACGCCGGTCGGCAGGCGGTCGCTGGCAAGCATGCCGCGCACGCGGTCGGCCGGCCAGGTCACCGGCCACCCCAGGACGAGCACCGACCGGGAGGCCTCCGACCAGATCTCCCACGCGGCCTTGACGCGCCGGACTCCCGCGTGCACGGGAACCAGCGACCCGTCCCCTCCGTCAACCATGGAGTCGAGAACGCCGTGCTCCTCGGGCGGCCGGCCGGTCGCCACCGTCGTCCAGGCAATCGGGGAAAGCCGGGGAGGGTCGGTCTTGAGGATGCCCTGCGTTCCCGCTTTCCTGAGGCGGGCGAAGGCCGGCAGGCGCCCGGCGGCGATGTGCTCGTCGATGACGCGCCAGTCGGCGCCATCGACCGCCACGATGGCGATGCGACTCGCGGCAGCCTGGCCGGTTCTCGCCTGATCGGGATTCGTCTGACTGGGGTTCTGACCGGAACAGGCTTCCGGTCCTTGGCTGTGCGCCCCGAGACACACGGCGGCCGCGAGCATCGTGAGCACGGCGCCGATGAATCGGGGCGGCCGTGATGCCATCGCGGACCGACGTCAGTATCCTCCAAGCGCGGCCGGGGGTCTACCCGCCTTGCGTGCCGTGCTAGTTTCTTTCCTCCCGCCCCCGAGGACTGGATTCGCCTGAATGACCTCTCGAGCCCTGTCGGTTGTGCGACGGCCGCTGCTGGCCGTGTGCGTGCTCACGCTGTTCGCGGTGCCTGCGGCCGCGCAGCAGGACCCGCTTCTACCGTTGCGAGTGGCGAGGGCGCCTGTCATCGACGGCGTGCTCGACGACTCGGCGTGGGAGGAGGCGCCGAAGATCGCCGGGTTCAAGACGTGGTTGCCCGACTACGGGAAGGAGATGGGCGACGGCACGGTGGTCTGGTACGCCTACGACGAGGAGAACCTCTACTTCGCCTTTCGCGCGTACGACCGGGAGCCCGGCCGGATCAAGGCGTCGGTTGCCAGCCGCGACTCGATCCGGCCCGACGACTGGATCTGCATCAACCTCGACTCCTTCAACGACCAGCAGGCGCTGTACGGCCTCTACGTCAACCCCCTGGGCATCCAGATGGACAGCCGCTACGCGGCGGGCCAGGAGGACCTCGGGTTCGATGCCGTCTGGTACAGCGCGGGCCGCATCGACGCCGAGGGGTACACCGTCGAGATCCGCCTTCCCTTCAAGAGCATCCGGTACAGCACCGGGAACCCCGTGACCATGAGCGTAGTGTTCGAGCGGTTCGTCAGCCGGAGCCGGGAAGACGGCACCTGGCCGCCGCTCGACCCGAAGGCGGGGGGTAACTTCCTCATCCAGGGGCAGCCGATCGTCTTCCGGGACATTCGCCACTACAGGCTTTTCGAGGTCCTGCCCGATGCCACCTACAGCCGGCGCGACGCGGCGAGCGGCGGGCGGCTGCGGAACGAGGCCTCGGACGGCGAACTGGGGGTGTCGCTCAAGTACGGCCTGACACCGCAGCTGACGGCCGACCTCACCTACAACCCCGACTTCAGCCAGGTCGAGGCCGACGCCGGCCAGATCGACGTGAACCTGCGCCACCCGCTGTTCTTCGCCGAGAAGCGGCCGTTCTTCCTCGAGGGGCAGGAGGTGTTCAACCTGGGCGGCCCGGCGCAGCACGGCACGCTGCAGTCGGTCCTTCACACCAGGAACATCGTCAACCCGGTTGCGGGCGCCAAGATCACCGGCAAGCTCGCCCCGCGCGACACCCTCGCGGCGCTCTACTCGGTGGACGAGCAGGCGACGGCGGACGGGAATGCGCAGTTCTCGTCGGTCCGCTACAAGCGGGCGCTCGACCAGGACGCCTACCTCGGGGCGTTCTACGTCGGGCGTGAGCAGGGGGCGATCCACAACCGCCTGGTCGGCGCCGACGGGTTGTTGCGCTTCGACCGGTCCACCTCCATCGGGTTCTACGGGTTTGGGTCGAGCACGCGCCACGAGGGAGATGCGTCCGCCGCAGCCGGGCACGCGCTGGGGGCCGACTTCACCCGCGACACCCGCGCCTTCACCCTCTACTTCAACGCGTTCGACATCTCGAAGGCATTTGCCGCCGACAGCGGGTACCTCACGCGGAACGGCGTAACGTCCGTCACCCTGTTCGCGGCGCCGAAGCTTTACCCGAGGAGGGGACCGGTGACGCGCGTCCAGCTGTCGGTCACCTCCCAGCAGACCCGCGACGCCTTCGCGGGCATCTGGGAGAGCTACAACGAGGTGGGGGTCATGACCTGGCTGCGCCGGGCGGCCAGCCTGTCGGTCGAGTACCACTACGCGAGCGAGGTCTTCAACGCACGCGAGTTCGGCACGAGCGGGATCGGGGCGTCCGGGTCGATCCAGCTCACCAAGCAGGTGCGCCTGCAGGGCAACCTGCGCTACGGCGACGCGATCTACTACGCGGCCGATCCCTTCGGCGGGCGGGCCACCTCGGGCTCGCTGTCGCTGACCTATCAGCCCTCGGAGCAGTGGAACCAGGCGCTCACGCTGAACTACG
>DAOPQX010000215.1:0-5984 GCA_035348395.1 Vicinamibacterales bacterium
GGATTTGAACCTCCGACCCCCTGAACCCCATTCAGGTGCGCTACCAGACTGCGCTACGCCCCGACCGTCCGTGTATTGTACCCCAGCCCGTGCTTGGCTGCACGCGTGCAGTCACCGCCTCGAGCCGTGAGCCCTGAGCCTACTTCCTCCCCCGCTTCCGCTTCGTTCCTCCTGGCATCGCCGCGGCCGGCGGGGGCGTCGTCGTCTCGGCCTCGGCGTCGAGCAGCGGCAGCGCCGGTTCGTCATCCTCGCGCCGCAACGGGACCGACGCTCTTGCCGGCGGCCAGGTGCTGGTTGAGGGAGGTGGCGGCGTCGCCTCGCGCTCGGGTCCCAGGAGCTGCAGCAGCGACTTCAACTCCTGCTTCACCCTGCCCACGCGGGCCTTCACCTCCTCGGGCAGCGGGAAGTCGGGCTCGGGTTCGGGTGGCGGCTCCCCTTCCAGGCGGCGGCGGGCTCCCGCGAGCGTCAGGCCCTCGGAGAAGACCAGCTGCTTGATGCGCAGGATCTGCTCGACGTCGCCGCGCCGGTACACGCGCGGCGCGCCCGCCCGCGGCACCACTCCCAGGTTCGGGAACTCCTTCTCCCACGAACGCAGCACGTAAGGCGGAATCTGCACGAGGTCGCACACCTCGGCCGCCTTGAAGGCCGGCTTGTCGGGGATGTCGATCAGGGAGTCGGCCACGTCGGACGCGAGTATACCTTACCCCTCCCCGCGGCGCGACCTGACCTGGATGCGTATGGGCGTGCCCGTGAAGCCGAACTCCTCGCGCAGCCGGTTGACCAGGAAGCGCTCGTACGAGAAGTGGAAGGTGGTGGCCACGTTGGTGAAGAACACGAAGGTCGGCGGCGCCACCCCGACCTGCGCCGCGTAGAGGATGCGCACCGCCTTGCGGCCCGGGCTGGCCGGCGGATGCTCGGCCGCGACGCGCTCGACGAACCGGTTCAGCTCGCCGGTCGTCACCCGCCGGCGTCTCGCGGCGGCAACCTTGTCGACCACCTCGAGCAGCCGCGGCGTGCGCTCGCCCGTCAGCGCCGAGATGTGGACGAGCGGCGCGTATTCCAGGAACTTCAGGCGGCGTCGGACCTCGGCGTCGAACGTCTCGGCGAAGCCCTGGCCGCGGCCCTTCACGAGGTCCCACTTGTTGGCGGCGATCACGACCCCGCAGCCGGCACGCTCGGCCTCGCCCGCAATCGCACCATCCTGCTCGGCCGGCCCCTCGACGGCGTCGATGACGAGCACCGCGACGTCGGCTGCTTCCACCGAGCGGCGCGCGATGATGACGCTCAGCGACTCGACCTGCCCTGAGCGCGCTACCCGCCCTGGGCGGCGGATGCCCGCCGTGTCCACGATCCGGTACTGCCGCCTGTTCCAGCGGAGCAACGCGTCCACGGCATCGCGCGTCGTTCCCGGCACCTCGCTGACGAGCACCAGCTCCCTGCGCATCAAGCGGTTGACGAGCGACGACTTCCCTACGTTGGGCCGCCCGACGATGGCGACGCGCACCTCGTCCGGAGCGCCAGCCTCGAGCTCGCCCGCCTCCTCCGGCTCCTCCGCCCCGCCCGGCGACGGTTCGGCCGCGGGCGATCCGGCAGGCAGGCGCGCCACGATCTCGTCGAGCAGGTCGCCGATACCCTGGCCGTGCTCGGCCGAGACTTCCACCACGCACTCGAAGCCGAGGCGGTAGAACTCGAGCGCGGCCTGCTGCGCCCGGCGGTCGTCGATCTTGTTGATCGCGATGACGACCGGCGCCCCCGTCCCTCGCAGCGCCGACGCGATCTCGTCGTCGCCCGGAGTGCGCCCCTCGCGGCCGTCCACGACCAGGACCAGGACGTCGGCCGAACCGATGGCTCGGAGGCCGGCGGCGAACACCATTTCGTGCAGCGGGTCCTGGCTGGCGCCGTACATGCCGCCGGTGTCGGTCAGCTCGAAGGTGACCCCTCGCCACACCGCCGTCTGGGTGATCAGGTCGCGGGTCGTCCCCGGAACGGCGGTCACGATCGCCCGCCTGGATGAGGTAATCCGGTTGAACAGGGTCGACTTGCCGACGTTGGGCCGGCCGACCAGCACGACGGCCCGCGAGGGCCGCCTACCCACGTGACACCCGCCCTTGACAGGCTAAGTGGCTCTCTCTATGATAGTTAGCAGCTTCCAGGGAGCGCCTCAGCATGATCAAGGTCGACATCGTCAACGAGGTCTCGAAAGCCGCGGACATTACCAAGGTCAAGGCCGAGCTGGCGGTGGACGCCGTGTTCGACGCGATGCGGGTCTCGATGCAGCGCGGCGATCGCATCGAACTGCGCGGGTTCGGGGTGTTCCAGGTGAAGCCGCGCAAGCGGGGCATCGGCCGCAACCCACGTACCGGCAAAGAAGTGCGGATCCCGCCCGGGCGGACGATCAGGTTCAAGCCGGGCAAGGATCTGCAGAACATCGGCTGACACGCCTTGGCGCCCTTTCCCGACGACCGCCCCGCCCCCGGACCGGACGACCACCATCCGGCCTCTCCGGGGCTGGTTCCCGACGAGCCGCCACCCTTTCGCCTGGGCAGCGTCAGTGTAGCAAGGATCCCGCTGCGCGTGGAACGAGCGGCCGGCTACCCGCCCGGCCTGGTTCCCGGAACGTTTCCACGCGACCGCTACTGGCTGCACGCCGCGCTGCTGCTGTTGACCTTCGGGACGACCACGCTGGTCGGCGCCGGGCACTATGCGGCGTACCTTATGGACTTCAAGGAGGGACCCCTCCAGCCGACTTGGGGGCTCCTGGTGGGAGGCCTCTGGTACAGCCTGACGATCATGGCCATCCTCGGGGCCCACGAGATGGGGCACTACCTCGCGTGCCGGTATTACCGGATCAACGCGACCCTCCCCTTCTTCATCCCCGTCCCGCCGCCGGTGCTGACCGGGACGCTGGGGGCGTTCATCAAGATCCGGCAGCCGGTCCGTTCGAAGCGGGTGTTGTTCGACATCGGCGTCGCCGGTCCGCTCGCGGGCTTCGTGTTCGCAGTGCCGGCGCTGGTGATCGGGCTGTCGCTCTCCCGCGTGGCCGCGCTGCCGCCCGACTTCTCGGGGCTGTCGCTCGGCGAGCCGCTCCTCTTCAAGGGTGCGGCGTGGATCATGTGGGGAACGATCCCGGAGGGGTATTCGCTCAACCTCCACCCGATGGGCTTTGCCGCGTGGTTCGGCCTGCTGGCGACGGCGCTGAACCTGTTCCCGATCGGCCAGCTCGACGGCGGGCACATCTCCTACGCCGTGCTGGGGCGGCGATCGTCGTTCGTCACCCTCGGCGCGGTCAGCGTCGCCGTCCTCCTGACGTTCGTCTCGATGAGCTGGCTCGTCTGGACGCTGATGCTGGTGGCGATGCTCTTCTTCTTCGGGCCCCACCACCCTCCGACGGTGGACGAGCACGTGCCCCTCGACCGGGCGCGCCTGGCGCTTGCCGCCGTCGCCCTGCTGGTCTTCGTGCTCAGCTTCACCCCGGCGCCGATCGAGGTGCTGGATCTCGTGCAGAGGTAACGATGCACGGGGCGACCACAAGGGTCGCCCCTACGAACCGTAAACCACGCGGCCGGCGGCGATCACCGTCCGAACGCGCGATCTGTAGTACAGCGGGTCGCCGGTGAAGATCGTGAGGTCGGCGTCCTTGCCGGGTTCCAGGCTGCCCACCCGATCGCCGACCCCGATCAACTGCGCCGCGGTCAGCGTGATGCCCCGAAGCGCGACGTCGGGCGCAAGCCCGCCCTTGACGGCGAGGGCGGCGGCGAGCGGCAGCTCCTCGGGGGCGCCGATCCCCATCTCGTCCTCGCTGTCTATCGCGACAACCACGCCCGCCTGCGCGAGCCTGGCGGCGTTCTCGAGGCCTACCTCCTCGGTTTCGACCCGCTTCGGTCCAACGCCCATGGGCCCGACGATGACGGGGATTTTGCGGCGGGCAATCTCGCCGGCGACACGCGATCCCTCGGTGCAGCCCATGAGCACCGCCTTGAGCTTGAACTCGTCCACCAGCCGTAGTGCCGTGATGATGTCGTCGGCGCGGTAGGTCTCGATGAACGCCGTCAGCCGGCCGTCCAGCAGCCGGGCGAGCGGCTCGAGGGCAAGGTCTCTCGCCGGGGCCGGCGCCTTCGCGCCTCCGGCCTCGTGCTCTTTCCACTTCCTCGAGTACTCGGCCGCGTCGAGCAGCGCCTTGCGGACGACGAAGGCCGCCCCCATACGCGTGCCCGGCAGCCGGCTCTTCTCGCCGAACGCCTTCTTCGGCCCCTCGCCGAGCGAGAACTTCAGGCCCGCCGGTGACAGCAAGGCGACCCCGTCGGGCGACCCGGGAGCGAGGCGCACGACGGCGGGCTGCCCGGCGATGACGTTCGCGCGGCCGGGCGTCACCAGCGCGGTGGTGATGCCCGCCATGACGAGCCGGCGGACGCCCCGGTCGTAGGGATTGAAGCCGTCGAGCACCAGCAGCTGCGGCGTGTTGGCGTCCGACAGCTCGTCGGGCGGCCCGTCGCGGCGCTCGCCCGCCAGACCGATGCTGGTGTGCGCGTCGACGAGGCCGGGAAGCACCCAGCCTCCCTTCGCGTCGATGACGGAGGCGCCCTTCGGTACGGCCGCCTTCGCCCCGACGGCCGTGATCTTCCCATCCGCAATAATCACGGTGCCGTTCTCGATGGCGGGGCCGTTCACGGGTACCACCCGGCCGCCGCGGATGGCAGTCACCTGGGGCTGGGCGGCGCGAAGGCCGGCAGCGATCGCCAGGGCAAGCAGGGCCGCTCCAATCACGCTGGTGTACCGTGTCATGCCGTACCTCATCGCGCGCGCCGGCCGTCGATGTACACCTCGACGACGCGGGTCTGGATGTCGAAGGGGTCGCCATCGAAGATGGCGAGATCGGCGTCCTTGCCCGGTTCGAGGCTGCCGATCCGGTCCCCGACGCCCGCCAGGCGTGCCGGGTTGATCGTGATCGCCTTCAGCGCCTCGGCCGGGTCCATGCCGTGCTTGACGGCGACGGCGGCCTGGAATCGCAGGAAAGGCTGCTGCACCACGTCGGCATCGGTCGTGATGCACACCTCGACCCCCTTTTCGTGCAGCGCCTGCGCCAGGTTGATCGCCCGGTTCTCGTCGTCGTAGGCGATCATCACCGGCCCGACGACAACGGTGACGTGGTTGGCTGCAAGCTGGCCGGCCACCTTCCATGCTTCTTCGGCATGCACGAGCGAGAGGCGCACGAAGTCGTGCTCGCGGGCCAGCCGGACGGCGGTCATGATGTCGTCGGCCGTCCCGACGTGGATGTGCACCGGGATCTCCCGGTTCAACACCTTCAGCATCGCCTCCTTCGCCAGGTCGCGAGGAGGCGGCGCGGCGTCGGGCTTGGCGGCGCGCTCCTTCTCGTACCGCTCGAGGGCGAGCTTGTAGTCGGCCGCCTCGGCCAGCGCCTTCCGCACCAGGAACGCGGCGCCCATCTTGGTCGTGGGCATCTGCCCCTTGCTCGCGTAGCCCATCTTGCGGCCGAGCGCCATCTTCATGTCGGCAGGGAAGCGAAGCACCATCTCGTCCACGGTGCCGCCGCGCAGCTTCAGCGCTGCCGACTGCCCCCCGATCACGTTGCCGCTGCCGGGCCGTGCCACGACGGCCGTGACACCCTCGGCGACGGCCGACCGGAACTGGTTGCGGTCCGGGCCCATCCCCTCGGGGTGGATCGAGTCGATCACCCTGAGCTGCGGGGTCACCGGATCGCTTCCCTCGTTGTCCTCGGTGTCGCCGCCGCTCGCCCCGAGGCCGATGTGCGAGTGGGCGTCCACGAGGCCGGGGGTGATCGTCTTTCCGGCGGCGTCGACGACTCGGGCTCCCGCGGGGATCTGAACCGTTCCGGCCGGCCCGACGGCGAGGATCTTTCCTTCCCTGATGACGAGGACGCCGTCGGCGATTTCGGGCCCGGCGGCGGTGAGAAGGCGGGCACTGCGAAACGCGATTGTCTCTGTGGGCTGCGCGACGGCAGGGGG
>DAOPQX010000216.1:0-5982 GCA_035348395.1 Vicinamibacterales bacterium
TAATCGTAGGACTGCAGCATGAGGTAGCTGAACTCGGTGTAGGAGATCCCGTCCTCCGACTCGAGGCGCCGGCGCACCGACTCCTTCGCGAGCATGTAGTTGACCGTGAAGTGCTTGCCCGTGTCCCTCAGGAACGTCATCAAGTCGAGCTTCGCGAGCCAGTCGGCGTTGTTGACGATGCGGGCCGGGTTGGGGCGGGCGTCGAAGTCGAGGAAGCGTTCGAGCTGACGGCGGATGCCGGCGACGTTCTCCTCGATCCGATCGAGGTCGAGCAGCTGCCGCTCCTGCGTCTTGCCGCTCGGGTCGCCGATCATCCCGGTGCCGCCGCCGGCGATCGCGATTGGGCTGTGACCGAATCGCTGGAGGCGGGCGAGCGCCATCAGGGGCAGCAGCGAGCCGACGTGCAGGCTCGACGCGGTCGGGTCGAAGCCGATATAGCAGGTCAGCGGCCGCGCGAGCGCCTCGCGGGCGCCCTCGGTTGCTTCGTAGATCATCCCCCGCCACTCGAACTCGTCCCACACGTTGCCAGTCATCGCGATGCCTCCACGAGAACTCCCTACTATAGCAAGGCGGCGACGGGCGGGCGGGGGGGAGAGAGTTGTGTGGCGAGGGGTCCGCCTGTCAGCGGCAGACGAACGGCGTGCCGGCCAGGGCCGCGGCCACGTCGGGGTGGCCGAGGGCCGGCGTGAAACGCGGGTCGCGGCAGGCCACCGGCAGCCAGACGCAGCGCATGGCGACGGCGCGCCGCGTCCAGGCCGCCGCCTCCACGGGGTCGGCCAGCGTCCAGGCCGTCACGGCCATGACCGCGGGCGCGAGGAACGAGGGCGTCGCCGCCGCCTCCCGCATCAGGCGCCGCGCCTCCTCCTGGCGCCCATCGCACGCGCACAGGTAGGCCCACGACGCGGCGACCGGCGCAAGGCCCCTGGTCTGACGGTAGGCGCGGTACCCTGCCGCGGAGGCCTCCTGGCGGCGGCCGGCGTGCATCGCGATCACCGCGAAGTAGACGAGCGCCTCGGTGCTCCGGCGGTCGAGCGCCAAGGCCTGGCGGGCCGCCGCCAGCGCCTCGCCGGGATGGCCGGCGCAGAAGTGCGAATAGCCGAGCAGCGCGAGCAGCGGGGGTGACAGCGGATCGCGCTCGGCGTACTGGTCGAGGAGGCTGGCGGAGGACGCGGCGTCGCCGGCGAGCAGCAGGTGACGCGCGTGGAACATCCCGACATCGGGGCCCTCGCGCGGCGAGTGCCGGGCACGTTCGAAGAGGGGCTCGGCTTCGGCGAACCTCCACTCGAACGCACTCAGGAGAATCGCGCGGACCGCCAGCACCTCGGGGTTGTCGGGGTCGAGGGAGCCGGCGACCTCGAGCGCCGCCAGGGCCGGCGGCAGCCCTTCGGCCCGGGGCACCACGCTCGACCCGACCAGCGTCAGGTAGCACTTGACCAGGCCGAGGTACCCGGGCGCGTACGACGGGCCCCACTCGGTCGCGAGGCGGTAGAGCCTGATCGCCTCGTAGATCCGCTTCACGTTTCGCTGGCGGAGGTGGTAGCGGGCCTCCTGGCAGGCTTCGAGCACGCGCGGGCTCACGCCGGTGTGCACTCCGTGGGTGCCGTCGGATCTCGAGCCGCCCGCACCGAGGCCTGGCGCCGCGTGAACGGATGCGTTGAGCCAGTAGCCCCGCCCGTACGACGTGGCGATGTACTCGTCGCCGGCATCGGTCAGCCCGAGGCGCCGCCGGAGGCCGTAGATCGCGCGTACGAGGCTCGCATCCGAGACCGTCTCGCCCGGCCAGACCTGCGACAGCAGCGACTCCTTCGTCACGAGCGCACCAGAGGCGCCCGCGAGCACCCGCAGCACACCCCACTCCTTGGGGCTGAGCGGGACGCGCCGGCCGTCGCGCAGGAACCGGCCATCGGGAAAGAGCTGAAACGGTCCGAACTCCAGGATCCCGGTCGGTCCAGGGGTCAAGACTCCCTTCACGCACAAATTGTCACCCAACTCCGTCCGCGAGTCCATGCGCAAGTCCACTTGAAGCGGCGGCCGCGAGGCCCCGCGTATAATCGCCTCCATGCGGGTCACCCGCCGTCGCGCACTCCAGACTCTCGTCGCGGCGGGCACCGGCCTCGCGGGGCTTGGAGGATACGGCCTGCTGGTCGAACCGCACCGGCTGAGCGTCACGCGTGCGAGCGTGCGGGTCTCGCGCCTGCCGCCCGCGCTCGACGGCCTCCGGCTGGGACTGGTCGCCGACCTGCACTACGGCAGGCCGACCGGGGATGGCATGCTGGCGTCGATCACGGAGACCCTGGCCGCCGAGAAGCCGGACCTCGTGCTGCTGGTGGGGGACTTCGTGACCGGGTCCGAGCGCTCGGCCGTGGCGCCGTGCGCGGCCCGGCTGACCGGGATCGACGCGCGATACGGCGTGTTTGCGGCGTTGGGGAACCACGATCCCGAGGCCGAGGTGAAGTGGGCGTTCGAGCGGCAGGGGATCGGCGTGCTGCGCGACGGTCACACCCGCCTGGCCATCCGGGGTGAGCCCGTGTCGCTTGGAGGGCTGCGCTACTGGAGCCGCAAGGCCGCCGACCTGCAGCGCGCGTTCAAGGGGGCGAGGGGATTCTCGATCCTGCTCGCGCACGATCCGAGGCGCCTCGACCTGGCGGCCGCCGCCGGGATTCCCCTGGTCCTCTCGGGGCACACGCACGGCGGGCAGGTGGTGCTGCCCGGCATCGGCGCCCCCGCCGCGGCGCGCTACCCGGTGGTGCACGGCATCGGGCGCCGTGGGCCGACCACGCTCTTCGTCACGCGGGGCATCGGGACGGTCGTCCTGCCCGTCCGGTTCAACTGCCCGCCCGAGCTGGCCGTCCTGACGCTCCAACCGGCGGTCGGCTGAGCAGCCGCCGGGCCGCTATCGCGGCAGCTCCATCCCCAGCTCCCTCACGAGAAACGCGAACACGTCGGCCCGCTCCTCGATCTGCTTGTCGGTGGGCTTGCCCGCCCCGTGCCCGGCCTTGGTCTCGATGCGGATCAGAACGGGCGCGGGCCCCGACTGCACCTCCTGCAGCCGCGCCGCGAACTTGAAGCTGTGCGCAGGCACCACGCGGTCGTCATGGTCGGCGGTGGTGACGAGCGTCGCCGGGTAGCTCGTGCCGGACCGCAGGTTGTGCAGCGGCGAGTACTCGAGGTTCATCTCGAACCCCTCGCGAGTGTCGGGGTCGCCGTAGTCGGACTTCCACGCCCAGCCGATCGTGAACTTGTGGTACCTCAGCATGTCCATGACGCCGACGGCCGGCAGCGCCGCCCCGAACAGGCCGGGCCGCTGCGTCATACAAGCGCCCACGAGCAGACCGCCGTTGCTGGCACCAGCGATGGCAAGGCGGGGCGTGGAGGTGTACTTCTCGCGGATCAGGTACTCGGCGGCGGCGATGAAATCGTCGAAGACGTTCTGCTTGTTCGCGAGCCGGCCGGCGTCGTACCACTCCTGGCCGTACTCGGATCCGCCCCGAAGGTTCGCCACCGCGTAGATGCCGCCCATTTCGAGCCACGCCGCCATCGCCGGCGAGTAGCCGGGTGTCAGCGGGATGTCGAAGCCGCCGTAGCCGTACAGGTAGGTCGGGTGCTGCCCGTTCTTCTCCAGCCCCTTCTTCATCGTCAGGAACATGGGGACGCGAGTGCCGTCCTTCGACTGGTAGAAGACCTGGACCGTCTCGTAGCCGGACGCGTCGAAAGGCACCTCGGGCTTCCAGAGCGTGGTCGTGGCAGAGGCCTCGAAGTCGTAGCGGTAGATCGAGGTCGGCGACAGGAACGACGTGAACGCGAAGAACGCCTCGCGGTGGGCGCGCCGGCCCGTCAGCTCGGCCACGGTGCCCAGCGGCTCGGGCAGCGCGATCTCGCGGGCAACCGAGCCGTCGAGCCCATGGACGGCGAGGCGGCTGTGGGCGTCGGCGAGCCAGCGGGCCACGAACTGGTCGCTCACCATCGCGACCGACTCGAGGACGGCGCGATTGGCCGCCTCGGGGATGAGGGTCCGCCACGACTCGGGCACCGTCTTGCGGCGATCGATCGCGACCAGCCGGTAGCGCGGGGCTCCCTTGTTGGTGCGGACGTAGAACGTCTCGCCGTCGTTGCCCACCACGTCGTAGGCGGCGTCGAACGCGTCGAGGAACGGCTCGACCGCGGTGCCGGGACGCGACAGGTCCTGGAGGAACACCCGGTTACGGTTGTCGGTTCCCTCCGTCTGCACGATCACCAGGAAGCGGCCGTCGTCGGTCACCTCGGCCGAGAAGCCCCAGTCCGGCTGATCGGGACGCTCGTAGACGAGGCGATCGTCCTTCTGCGGCGTCCCGACGGCATGGAAGAAAAGCTTCTGGTTCTTGTTCACCGCCTGGAGGGCGGCGCCCGGCCCGGGCTCGTCGTAGCGGCCGTAATAGAAGCCCGACCCGTCCTTCCTCCAGGCGGCGCCGCTGAACTTCGACCACTTGAGCCGGTCGGCCAGGTCGGCGCCGGCGGCCACGTCGCGCACTCGCCACTCGAGCCAGTCCGATCCACTCGACGCCAGAGCGTACGCCACATAGCGGCCGTCCTCGGAGAACGAGAGCCCCCCGAGCGCGACGGTGCCGTCCTCCGAGAAGGTATTCGGGTCGAGCAGCACCTCTGGCGGAGCGCCGGGCGAAGCCGCCTTGTAGACGACCGCCTGCGGCTGCAGCCCGTCGTTCCGGGTGAAGACGTAGTAAGACCCCTCCCGGGACGGAGCGCTGTAGCGCGGGTAGTTCCAGAGGGCCGTGAGGCGCTCCTTGATGCGCGCCCGGTCGGGGATCGAGTCGAGGTAACGCCCGGTCAGCGCGTTCTCGGCGTCGATCCACCGCCTGGTGTCGGACGCGTCGGGGTCTTCGAGCCAGCGGTACGGGTCGGCTACCGGGTGGCCGAAGTACTCGTCCACCACGTCGACCTTCTTCGCTTCGGGGTACTGCAGCCGGGCGTGGGTGTGCTGGAGCATGGAGGTGCTGGCCTGCTGCCGGGTGCCGGCGACGACCGCGCCGAACAGGGCGAACAGGGCGACGGCGGACACGATGGCGGACGTCTTCATTGGTGCCTGCTACTGGGGCTCGGAGAGGAAGCGGCGTCCCTCGATCCGCCACCGGCGGTCGAGGACGATCCGGATGGCCTCGGGATACGCCTGGTGCTCGACGGCCAGGATGCGATTGGCCAGCGTCTCGGCGGTGTCGTCGTCTCGAACGGGGACGGCGCGCTGCACGACGATCGGCCCCGCGTCGAGCTGGCAGTCGACCAGGTGCACGGTCACCCCGCTCACCTTCACGCCGTGCTCGACCGCCTGGCGCTGCGCGTCGAGACCGGGGAAGGACGGCAGCAGCGAGGGGTGGATGTTGAGGATCGCGTTGGGGAACGCCTCGACGAACGCGGGGCCGAGCAGCCGCATGAACCCCGCGAGGCACACAAGCCCGACGTCCCGCGCGCGCAGCTCGGCGACGAGTGCCGCCTCGAAGGCCTCCCGCGTGGGGAAGGCGCGGTGACTGATGCACAGCGCCTCGATCCCCGCCGCCCGGGCGCGCTCCAGGCCGTAGGCGTCGGCGCGGTTCGAGATGACGACCGCGATGCGCGCGTCGAGGCGCCCCTCGCGAATGGCGTCGACGATCGCCTGCAGGTTGCTTCCGCGGCCGGAGATCAGCACACCCAGCGTTCGGTTCATCGTGGTGTTGCCGCGTCGGGGGGCTGCCTGTGGCCGGAGCGCGGTCTCAAGACCGGGTTCCCCGGTACCGCACCTCGCGGGGGCCGGCGACCAGCTCGCCGATCACTCGCGGCCCGGGCGCGGGAAGCGGCCCGAGCCGGGCGAGCACGCGATCGACATCGGCCGCCGCGCACCCCACGATCAGCCCGATCCCCATGTTGAAGGTGCGGTACATGTCGTCCTCGGGCACTCCGCCGGCCCTTCCGAGGAAGGTGAACAGGGGCGGCACCTCCCACGCCCCCTTGTCGATC
>DAOPQX010000217.1:0-5918 GCA_035348395.1 Vicinamibacterales bacterium
GGCGGGCCTCTCGATGGGCGGGATGCAGACCTACCACATCACGCTCAACCACCTCGACCTCTTCTCCCACATCGGCGGGTTCAGCGGCGCGGCGGGCGGCATGTCGCTCGGCCGCGACCTCGACCCGAAGACCGACTACAACGGCGTGTTCGCCGACCCCGCGGCCTTCGCCAAGAAGGTGCGCCTGCTCTGGCTCGGCGTCGGCACGGCGGAGCCGGAGCGGATGCGTGAAGGCATCCGGAACCTGCACGCGTCGCTGACTTCGGCCGGCATTGCGCACGTCTACCAGGAATCCGAGGGGACCGACCACGAGTGGCAGACCTGGCGGCGCAACCTCAACGACTTCGCCGCGAGGCTGTTCCGGTAAGGGTCTCGGAGAATTGAAGATGAAGAACTCGTCCATCCTGGCAGGCGTTTGCGTCGTCGTCACGGTCGTCACCTGGACTGCCGGACCCTTGGCCGCGCAGTCGCACACCCGCGTCAAGACCCCCGCGGCCCCGGGTGAACAGGCGCCTCCCGCCGACCCCGGGCAGAGGAACTTCGGCGGGCCGATCGTAGTCCCCGGCCCTGGACAGAAGCCGCCCGCCCCGCCACGCTTTCCCCAGCCGAAGTTCGGAACGGTCCCGCTCGACCAGCTCGCGATGAGCGACCCGTTCGTCTTCGCCGACGAGAAGACGCGGACCTACTACCTGATCGGCAGCGGGGGGCGTCTCTACAAGAGCCCCGACCTGAAGATGTGGACGGGCCCCTACTCGGTCATCGATCTGAAGGGCACGTGGATGGACGGCCGCTTCGTCGCCGCGCCCGAGATCCATCGCATCGGCGGCAAGTACTACCTCGCGGGCACGTGGAACGATCACGGCCACTTGATCGAAAACATCCCGCGCCGGTACAACGTGCCGACCAACCAGACCCAATTGCTGGTGGCCGACTCCCCGGACGGACCGTTCAAGCCGCTCGTGCAGGAGTTCGACTTCTGCCTCGGCCCCGGCGACTGGGACATCATCGACGGCACCCTCTACGAGGAGGACGGGATCACCTATATGGTCTTCGTCCACGAGTGGACCCAGCTCATCGACGGGACCATGGATTACATGCCCCTGTCGAAGGACCTCACGCGCCGCACCGCTGAGCCGACGACAATCTTCCGCGCGAGCGAGGCCGCGTGGTCGAAGGAGATGAACAGCATCGGCGAAGCCACCTTCGGCAGGAAGATGCCGGGGTGGGTCACCGACGGGCCACAGTTGTTCCGGACCAGAACCGGCCGGCTCGGGATGCTCTGGTCGAGCTGGGGCGAGAACCGTTACGCGCAGGGAGTCGCCTACTCGGCGTCGGGAAGCATCAAGGGGCCGTGGGTCCAGGAGAAGGACGCGCTGATGGGCAACAACTCGGGCCACGGCATGCTGTTCCGGACCTTCGACGGACGGCTGCTCTTCATCGTCCATCACGCCGAGGGCAACGGGCCGCGCAAGCCCCAGATCTGGAACGCTGACGACTCGGGGGACACGCTCGTGCTGAAGGACAGGTACTTCTAACCCCCGCCTTCGGCGTCTCCCGCCCCGAGAACACTCAGGAACAGGTCCACTGCGCCGGGATCCAGGTGAGTGCCCGCGAGCCGCCGCAGCTGCTCGCGGGCGCTCTCCTCGGACGCGCCCGCGTGGTACGGGCGGGGGCTGCGCAGCGCGTCCCACACGTCCACCACGGCGAACAGGCGTGCGGCAAGCGGGATGTCCTCGCCCTTCAGCCCGCGGGGGTAGCCGCTGCCGTCCCAGCGTTCGTGGTGGGCGTACGGGATGTCGAGCGCCGGGCGCAGGTACTCGATCCGCGACAGCAGCTCGAAGGCGTAGGCCGGGTGCCGCTGCATCACCGAGACCTCTTCGTCGGTGAGCCTGCCTTCCTTGAGGAGGATGGAGTCGGGGATGGCCATCTTGCCGATGTCGTGCAGCAGGGCGCCTCGCCTGACATGCACCAGCTCGCCCTCGCCCATTCCCGCCGCCCGGCAGAGCCGCATGGTCAGTTCCGCCACGCGCAGCGTGTGGTTGGCCGTGTCCTTGTCGCGCAGCTCGAGCGCGGCCGCCCACCCCTCGATGGTGGTGTCGTAGGCGAGCGCCAGCTCCACGTGCGCCCGCTCGAGGTCCTCGTACGACTTGCCGGCGTCGATCGCCATCGCCGCCTGCCCGGCCAGCGACTCCAGAAACCCGATCCAGTCTTCGTCCGGCCGAAGAGGACCGCGGCGCGCGACGGCGAGCACGCCGACCAGGTGCCCCCGGGCGATGAGCGGCGTCGCACAGAAGCCCTCGATCCCCGCCTCGAGGATCGCCGCGGGGACGTCGCGGCGCGCGGCGGCGGCCGCCGCGTCGGGAACCACGACGGTCGTCCGGCGAAGGGCGGCACACCCCACGGCTCCTTCCCCCAGCCTGGTTCGACAGGCCCGGTGGCACTCGAAGCCGATGCACGCCACCACCGCCAGGCCCGTCGGGCCCTCGGGGAGGAAGATGGCGGCCATGTCGACTTCGAGCCGCTTCCGTGTTTCCTCCAACACGGTCTGCAGCGCGACGCGGACGTCGGTGGAGCCGAGGATCGCGACGTCGATGGCACGCAGCGATCGGAGGCGCTCGATCTGCCGGCGCATCGACTGCTCCGAGTGCTTCCGGTCGGTGATGTCGAGCGAGAGCACGAACAGGCCCTCGGGCACCGGCTCGATCCGCAGCTCGAACCAGGCTCTCGACCCGTTGGGGTAGGTGAACTCGTTCTCGAAATGCCCGGTCGTCCGCTCCTCCATGCACCGCCGCAGCACCGCGAACACCTCGCTTCGGTCGATGCCGGGATAGAGCTCCGTCATCGTCCTGCCGAGGAGTGTCTCGCGCGGGATCCTCGCGTGCCTCGCGACCGCCTCGTTCACGTACAGGTATCTCCAGTCGAAGGACAGCACCTGGCAGCCCTCGAGCAGGTTGTCGAGCACGTGATACCGGTCGAGCTGGACGCCCATCGATTGATTATGGGACGCCGGCGGCGCGCCGGCTAGAGGACTCTGCTCCTGATGAGCCTGTGATTGAAGTCACGGCAGGTTGAAGACCCGAGGCTACTCCTGCCGCAGGGCCTGGATCGGGCTGGTGCGTGCGGCACGCCGAGCCGGCACGTAGGCCGCGAGGAAGGTGACCGTGAGCACGACCGGGATCACCAGCAGCACCGCCAGGTCGTCCTGGTGCTCCATGCCCGTCGGGAACGCGGCCGCCAGCAACCGCCCGACGCCGATGCTCGCTGCGAGCCCGATGACCAGCCCCACGACCGCGAGCACGAGGCCGTGCCGGAGCACCATCTTGAGGACGGCGGCCTGGTCGGCGCCGATCGCCATCCGGATACCGATCTCCCGCGTTCGCCGGCTGGCCGCGTACGACACTAGCCCGTAGAGGCCGACAATCGCGAGGCCAAGACCCATGAGGCCCATGCCCGCCACCGCCCCGATGATCACGTTGAAGATCTTCGTCGCGCGCAGCCGGTAGACATCTGCCATCGTGCGCACGTCGTAGATCGGCATGTCCCGGTCGAGCCGGTGCGCGACCTCTCGCAGCGGGTTGGCCAGGCCCGCGGGATCGCCGGCCGAGCGCGCCAGCATGACCATCCTGGCCCTGGGGTGCTGCCGGCAGGGGAAGTACACGAACTCGGTCGGGGGCTCGGCGATGAAGAGATACTTGCTGGTCTTCGCGAGCCCCACCACCTCCACCCAGGCCTCGTCGTCGCGCACCACGCGCAGGCGCTTCCCGATCGGGTCGTCGTTCGGCCAGTAGCGCCGCGCAAACTGCTCGTTCACGATCGCCACCATCGGCGCGCCGGCCGTGTCCTCGGCGCGGAAGTTGCGCCCCCGAAGGAGCGTCAGCCCCATCGTCGGGAAGAAGTGCTCGTCCACGCGGGCCGCCAGCACCGTCGCGTTTTCCTTGCCCGCGGGGAACTGGAACCCCTCGGGGACGACCGTCTGGAAGTCGGCGTTGGTGCCCACCATCGGGACCGCCGTCGTCATCGAGACGCTGACGACGCCGGGCACCTCGCGCGCGCGGTCGGCGACCTCCTTGAAGAACTGCGCCGACTGGGCCGGCGTGTACCTCACCAGGCTGGTGTCGAAGCTCATCAACAAGAGGTGATCGGTGCGGTAGCCCGGACCCGAGGCGAGCTGGGCGCTGAAGCCGCGGTACATGAAGAGCGCGACGGCGAGCAGCACCACCGAAACGGCAACCTGCCCTCCCACCAGGAGCGTACGCCCCCAACGGCGGCGGCGTCGGGGGTCGGCGGCATCGCCCGCCTTGATCAGCGCAGTGAGGTCGGAGCGGGTTGCCTTGAGTGCCGGCAGCAGGCCGCACAGCACCGCGCTGGCGAGCGAGACGACGAGGCTGAACAGCAGCGCGCGCTCGTCCATCCGGAAGGTCACCTGGATGGGCAGGTCGGTCGGCAGCTCGATCTGCCGGAAGAGGCTCAGCCCGAGGATGCCCACCCCCAAGCCGACGACGCCTCCGGCAAGGGCCGTCAACAGGCTCTCGATCACCAGCTGGCGGACCAGGCGGCGCCGGCCCGCGCCGATCGCGAGCCGCATCGCCATCTCGCGGGCGCGAACCGGGGCCCTGCTCGTCAGCAGCCCCGCGACATTCGCGCAGGCCACCAGCAGGACCGCGGCGGCAAGGGTGGCCAGCATCGCCACGAGCATGGCATCCGGAGGGCTCTGCGCGACGCGAGCCTGCAGTTCGGTGTGCACGGCCCACTGGCGGTTCTTGTTGGTGTCGGGATAGGCGCGCTCGAGATCGGCGCCGATGGCGGTCAGCTCTGCCCGGGCGCTGGCCTGCGAGGCGCCGGGCGCGAGGCGCCCCTTGAGCCTCAGGTTCCGCGCGTCGCGGGCCTCGAGCGATGCCGCCTTCGGGTCGTTCAGCATCAGCGGCGACGTCATCAGCGGAACGAAGAAATCGGCCCGGACGTACTGATCGAGGCCGGTGAACCCCGGGGGCGCCACGCCAATCACTGTGAAAGGCCGGCCGTTGAAATCCACGCGGCGGCCGATGACCGACGGGTCAGACCCGAACTGCTGCTGCCACAGGGCGTGCCCGAGCACCACGACCGTATCGCGCCCCGGAACGCGGTCCTCCTCCGGCCCGAAGCCCCGCCCGAGCGCCGGCTTGACGCCCATGACGGAGAACAGGTTGCCGCTGGCCAGCATCCCGATCTTCAGCGAGGGCACCTCGCCCGGGCGGCTGGCGAAACCCGCGGTCACGTACGAGAAGGCGGCCACTCCCGCGAAGCTCTTGCTCCGGTCGCGGATGTCCACGTAATCGCGGTACGACGAGTTGAGGCCGCTGGAGCCGAGCGCCTCGATCGAGGTGGTCGACCCGAGGGTCAGGATCTCTCCCGGCCGCGCGACCGGGAGCGGGCGGAGCAGCAACGCGTCGGCGAAGCTGAAGATCGCGCAGTTGGCGCCGATGCCGATCGCCAGCGACGCGACCGCAATCGCGGTGAACCCGGGCGACCGCGCCAACATGCGGCCGCCGTACCGCACGTCGCGCCAGAGGTGCTCCAGCCAGATCGGCAGCATATGGACGTATACGCAGACCGGGGGTGGAGGGTTTCGGCGGGCCCACGCCACCTGAAGCGGCAGGCGTTTCTCAGAGCGCGATCGTCCGCCCCTCCTTGCGCGACTGGTCGGCGGCGAGCACGATCCGGAGGCTGTCGTACGCCCCCTGCCAGTGGTCGGACAGGTCGAGGTCGTCCCGGACGGCGCGGAGGAAGAACTGCTGCTCGCGATGGCACAGCTCCTCGTGGTCGGGTTCGTCCTCGATGGGGATGGTCTCGTCGGGCCGGGCGAACGCCCCGTCGGCGGCGAGCTCCGAGTGGTGCACCAGCAGCGCCTGCGTTTGCGTGTGCGCGCTGACGTCGGCTGA
>DAOPQX010000218.1:0-5890 GCA_035348395.1 Vicinamibacterales bacterium
CGCGAGATCGGCGATCACTCGCAGGCCGTCTCGCTGCTGTTCGAGGCGCCCGAGCCGTTCCTCGACGCCACCCGCGGCATCACCTCGCGCGAGCAGCTGCTGACCGGCCGGGACGAGTTCGTGGTCAAGGCTGGCAAACACGGCCTGCTCTTCGAGGACATCGACGAGAAGGGGTGGCCGATTGCCGTCCGCGTGGGGCGCCACACCTCGGCGATCCTCCAGGTGGCCGAGACCTGGAGCGAGGACAACCCCGCGAAGCCGCTCGCGATTTCCAGCGTGCCCCGGTACGCCGAGGTCATCGAGAAGGGCGTCGGGGCGTTCCTGCAGGACGTGGCAAAGGCTCCCAAGGACCGCCTCGCGTACGAGTAGCTCAGCCGGGCGCCGGCGCGCGCTGCCCCGGCGCGCCCCGTTCCTGCACGCTTTTCCCTGCCTTGTCGTAAAGCCCGAGGGTATTCCGGCCGATTCTGACGAGTAGGGGCCGGGTATTCCCACCTCCGCCCCGCGTTTCTCTACCGTTCGGAGATTTCGATGCTCCTCGGGACGCCTCGGCGCCCTCTCACCCACCTGCGGGTGGCGACGGCCCTTGCCCTGGCACTCGGCTTCGGCGCCTGGCGGGCGGAGGCCCTCGACCCATCCGTCGGCCTCTCCCAGTACCACACCCTGAACTGGCAGATCGAGAACGGGCTGCCGCAGAACAGCGTCCAGGCCCTGCTGCAGTCGAGCGAGGGCTACATCTGGATCGGCACCCAGGCGGGCCTCGCCCGGTTCGACGGCATCCGGTTCGTGGTCTTCGACCGCGCCAACACCCCCGCGATGGGGCGCGAGAACATCCGCGCGCTGGCCGAGGACGTGGACGGCTCGATCTGGGCCGCCACCGACTCGGGCCTGCTCCGGTTCCGCAGGGGCGACTCCACCCGGATCTCGGCTGCCGACGGCCTGCCCTCGAACCAGGTCCGCAGCCTCCTGGTCGATCGCCAGGGGGTGCTGTGGGTGGGCACCGAGAACGGAGTCTGCCGCCTCAAGGACGGACGCCTCCTGGCAGCGAAGGTGCCCGGCCTCGAGGGCGTCATCCCCGTTCGCATCCGCCAGTCCGAGGACGGCGCCATCTTCTTCGCCACCATGCGCGGCCTCTACCGGCTGCATGAAGGGAAGGTCGCCCGCTTCGGCACCGCCGACGGGTTGCCCGACGAGGCTGTCTTCGACGTTTGCCGCGACCGTCGGGGCACCTTGTGGGTGGGGACGAGCCGCGGGGCGGCCCGGATGGTGAACGGCCGCTTCGCCCGCCTCGCGCTTCCCTCCGACGTGGCGGACGACACGGTGCACGCCGTGTGGCAGGACCGCCAGGGCAGCGTGTGGCTCGGGCTCGAACGCCGCGGCATCGTCCGCTGGCACGGCGACGGCGGCAGGGTCGAGGTCTACGGCCAGGCCCAGGGGCTGGCGGGCGCATACGTCCGTGAGTTCGTCGAAGACCGCCAGGGGAACGTCTGGGTGGCCACCTTCGACGCGGGCCTCACCTGTCTTCGCGAGACGCCCTTCTCGGGGTTCGGAAAACGCGAGGGGCTTCCCACCGACGACGTCCAGGCCATCCTCCAGTCGCGGGATGGCGACGTGTGGATGGGGTTGAACACCGGGGGAGTCGCGCGAGTGCGGAACGGCCTCGTCACCACCTACTCCACCGGCGACGGGCTCAACGACGACACGGTCTACTCGATCGCGGAAGGTCCCGGCGACGACATCTGGGTGGGGACGCCGCGGGGCCTCAACCGCATCTGGGGTGGCCGCATCACCAGCGTTCGCGACAGCGGGCAGCTGCTGGCCGGCGGGGCCCGAGCCCTCGCTTGGATGCCGGACGGGACCATGTGGATCGGCACCTCGCGCGGCGGCGTGTGGCGCCTCGAAGGCGACCGGCTCGAGCCGCTGAAGGCGGACGGCGACAGGATCTCCCCTCTCATCTACGTGCTGCTGCCCGACGGGCAGGGGGGCGCCTGGGCCGGGGGGAACCGCGGCCTCAGCCACATCAAGGATGGCCGCGTCCGCACCTACACCACCAAGGACGGCCTGGGCGACGACGTGGTGCTGTCCCTGCACCAGGACGCCGACGGCTCCTTGTGGATCGGCACCTTTGGCGGCGGCCTCAGCCGCCTGACCAAGGACGGGATTCGCACGCTCACGATCCGCCAGGGCCTCTACGACGACGCCGTCTTCGCCATCCTCGAGGACGAGGCCCGCGCGCTCTGGATGTCCTGCAACAAGGGGCTCTTCCGGGTGAGCCGGGCCGACCTCGACGCCTTCTTCGGCGGGCGTGCGACGCGCGTGCACTCGCCGAGCTACGGCGCGGCCGACGGGTTGCGCGGAGCCGAGGGCAACGGGGGCTCGCAGCCGTCCGCATGGAAGATGCGCGACGGCCGCCTGTGGTTCCCCACCATCCGCGGCGCGGCCATCGTCGATCCGACGTCCACCCACACGGCGGTGCCCGAGGTGACCATCGAGCTGGTGGCGCACGACTCGCGGATGGTGGCGATGGCCGACGCGCTCGAGCTGCCGCCCGGCGACGGCGACCTCGAGTTCCAGTACACGGCGCTCGACTTCTCGGCGCCGCAGGGCATCGAGTTCCGGTATCGCCTCGCCGGGTTCGACACGGCCTGGGTTCAGCCCGGGGGGCGACGCGCGGCCTTCTACACGCACGTCCCGCCGGGGCGGTACGTGTTCGAGGTGATGGCGCGCAACAAGGACGGCGACTGGAGCGGCGCACCGGCCAGGCTGCCCGTCAGGCTGCGGCCGCACTACTACCAGGCGACCTGGTTCTGGGCGCTCTGCGGCTTCGGCGTCGTGGCGTTCGCGGTAGGCGTCTACGCGCTGCGCGTGCGTGGCATGGAGGCGCGGGCGGCGCGGCTGGCCGTGCTGGTGGACGATCGCACGCGCGAGCTTCGGGCCGAGATCGAGGAGCGCGAGCGGGCGCAGGCCAGGCTCGAGCAGGAGATCGTCGAGCGGCGGCAGGTGCAGGAGGAGCTGGGCCGCGCCAAGGAGCGGGCCGAGGCGGCCAACCGGGCGAAGGACATCTTCCTGGCCAACATGAGCCACGAGATCCGGACGCCGATGAACGGCATCATCGGCATGACCGGCGTGCTGCTCGACACCGAGCTGACCGCGATGCAGCGCGACTACGCCGAGACGGTGAAGAACTGCGCCGACTCGCTGCTGACGCTGCTGAACGACATCCTCGACCTGTCGAAGATCGAGGCCGGGAAGCTCGACCTCGAGGCCCTCGACTTCGACCTGCGCGGGACGCTCGAGGACATCAACGAGGTGCTCGCCATCCGCGCCCATGAGAAGGGGCTCGAGCTGACGGCCCTGATCGACCGGGAAGTGCCCTCGATGGTACGGGGCGACCCGGGCCGCCTGCGGCAGGTGATCACCAACCTCGTCGGGAACGGGATCAAGTTCACCGAGCAGGGCGAGGTGTCGCTGCGCGTGACCGTCCTGGAGCAGGACGAGTCGAACGTGACGCTGCGCTTCGCGGTGCGCGACACCGGGATCGGCATTCCCTCCGACAAGCTGGCGCTCCTGTTCAAGCCGTTCAGCCAGGTGGACGCTTCCACCACCCGGCGCTTCGGCGGCTCGGGCCTGGGCCTGTCGATTGCGCAGCGGCTCGTCACGCTGATGGGAGGGACGGTGGGCGTCGAGAGTCACGAGGGCCGCGGGTCGACCTTCTGGTTCACCGCCCGCCTGGGCCGCCGTCCTGCGCTCGCGGCGGCAGTCCCCCCGCGCCTCGCGCCCGACCTGAAGGGGCTGCGGGTGTTGGTGGTGGACGACAACGAGACCAACCACGAGGTGCTGCGTATCATGCTGGAGGCGTGGGAGTGCCGGCACGACCACGCCTACAACGGGGCCGCGGCACTCGACCGGCTGCGCGCCGCGGCCATGCAGAACGACCCCTACCGGGTGGCGCTGCTCGACATGATGATGCCCGGCATGGACGGCGAAGAGCTGGGCAGCCGCGTGGCGTCAGACCCGGTGCTGTCGAGCACGCAGCTGGTGATGCTCACGTCGATTGGCTTGAGGGGCGACCTGAGACGCCTCGACCCGGAGCCGTTCGCCGCCTACCTGACCAAGCCGGTTCGCCAGGCGCAGCTGTACGACTGCCTGCGCACGGTGGTCGGCCGGGTCACGCGGCCCGAGCCGAAGGTGGCGGTCTTCACCCCGGCCCGTCCCGACACGCTCAGCCCGCGCCTGCGGATCCTGGTCGCCGAGGACAACCGGGTGAACCAGAAAGTTGCCTCGCGGATGCTCGAGCACATGGGACACCGGGTCGACGTCGTCGCGAACGGCCTCGAGGCGCTCGCGGCGCTGCGGGCGATGGCCTACGACCTGGTGTTGATGGACGTCCAGATGCCCGAGATGGACGGGTTCGAGGCAACCCGCCAGATCCGCGACCCGGCGGCCGGGGTCACCAACCCCCGTGTCCCGATCATCGCCATGACGGCTCACGCGATGAAGGGCGACCGCGAGCGATGCCTCGAGGCGGGAATGGATGGCTACGTGTCGAAGCCGGTCGAGCCGGCGGCGCTGCGCGAGGCGATCGAGGAGCTGGGCGGGGTGACGATCGAGTAGGGCCGGCCTTCACGCGTAGAGCTGGGCTCTAGCCCTGCTGCGTGTTCGTCCTCACCGGGTGGAGCAGGGCTTCAGCCCTGCTCCAGCGGCAACACCCCTCTACGTGTTCGACTTCATGTGGCAGCCGTTGCACTTGGTCGGCGCCTTCCCGCCGGCCACGTTCTTCTGATGGCAGTCGATGCACGTGCCCTTCTTCGCCATCGGGTCGTGGAAGGCCGCCCGGTAGATCGTCTTCACCTGCGCCGTCGCGGCCTTCTGATGGCAGTCGCTGCACTTCTGGTGCGGCGCCTTCAACGGCATCGCAGGCTTCGACGGGTGATGGCACGTCTCGCACTTGTCGGCCGCGAGCTTGACGTGCTTGGTGTGATCGAACTTGACGCCGCCGAGCGGCGCGCCCTTCAGGATGACAGTGCCCGGAGCCTTCTCGGCCTGGCCCTGAACGGCAATGCCTGTCCCGAACGCTACAGCCAGGGCCAGGGCGACAACCACGAACACTCGATTCATGCTGCCTCCTCCACGACAGGATGTCGGGCTTGGCAGCATCGTAGCACAGGGCGGGGTTCCCAGCCCCGAGGCTAATATTCCGCGGGGAGGGCGGCCAGCTCGGCGGCGGTGAAGACCGGCCCGTCCTTGCACACGTAGACCGGGCCGACGTTGCAGCGCCCGCACTTGCCGACGCCGCACTTCATCCGGTTCTCCAGCGTGGTGAAGATGCGGTCGGGCGGGAAGCCGAGCCGCGCGAGCACCGGGAGCGTGTGCTTGATCATGATGGGAGGGCCGCAGACCACCGCGACGGCGTTGTCGCCTGCAGGGGCGGCACGTTCGAGCACGGCCGGGACGAAGCCCACCTCGCCGTCCCACCCCGGCTCCTCCCCGCCGGGATCGACGGTCGTCACGAGGCGGACGTCGGGCCGGTCGCGCCAGCCCGCCAGCTCGCGCTTGTAGACCAGGTCGGCGACGCTTCGCGCCCCGTAGACCAGCGTCACCTCGTCGAACCGGTCGCGCAGGTCGAGCACGTTCCAGAGGACGCACCGCACCGGGGCCAGGCCGATGCCGCCCGCGACGAACAGGACGCGCCGGCCCGACCAGTCCTCAACGGGGAAGGCGTTCCCGTAGGGGCCGCGAAACCCCACGATCTCGCCCACCTCCAGATCCCGGAGGGCGCGCGTCACCTTGCCGACGGCCTTGAAGCTGCACTCGATGTAGCCGCGGCGGGTCGGCGGGCTGGCGATGCAGAAGGTGCACTCGCCGGCGCCGAAAACCGAGTACTCGCCGAACT
>DAOPQX010000219.1:0-5882 GCA_035348395.1 Vicinamibacterales bacterium
GAGCGAGTCCCACCATTCCGCGACGGTCTCGGTGTCGTGCGTGCCCGAGGCGGCGACCGACACCGCCGGGTAGGCCGCCGTGTCGCGAAACGCCTGCCCCGGCTCGTCCCATTCGCGCTCCCACCGGAACACCTTGTACCCGGGCACGCCGAGCCGGGCCAGCGAGGCGCGCACGAAGGTCGGGATCGTTCCCAGGTCCTCGGCGATGATCTGCGCCCCTGGCTCCGCGAACAGGCGAAGCAGCGTTTCGCCGAGCCGCAGCTGCTCGTCCTCGGTGGCGGGCGTGAAGAACGGCTTCTCGTCGCCGCGGGGGAACACGTAGGTGCGGTAGAACCCGACGAGGTGATCGACCCGGTAGCCGTCGTAGAGGTCGGCGCTCCGGCGCGCCCGGGCGCGCAGCCAGGCGAAGTCACGCGAGCCCATCACGTCCCACCGGTAAGCCGGCAGCCCCCAGTTCTGCCCGGTCTCGCTGAAGGCGTCCGGCGGCGCGCCCACCGAGGCGTCGGTCCTGAAGGCGTCGGCGTTGGCCCAGACGTCAGCGCTGTCGCCGTCCACCATGAACGGCAGGTCGCCGAGCAGCGCCACCGGGCGCATCGCACGCTTGGCAGCCTGCCACTGCTCGTCGGCAATCCACTGCAGCCAGCGCCGGTACAGGATCTCCCCGGCCAGCTCGCGGGAAGCCTCCTCGAGCGCGCCGGCCTCGCGGGTGCGCAAGCCATCGGGCCAGTCGGTCCACGCGCGCTCTGACTCGCGCGCGTGCAGCGCCCGGAAAAGCGCGTAGTCGTCGAGCCACCAGGCCTGCTCGTCGCCCCACCGCCTGAAGGCCTCCGCACGGGGGGTCCCGCGGGCCCACTCGGCCTCGCGGAACGTCTCGAAGGCGGCGCGAAGCGCCTGCCTCTTCAGCTTCCCCACGAGCCCGTAGTCCACCACCCGGCATTGCCGCGCCCGCTCGAGCCCCTCCCGCCACGCGGCGTCCATCGCCCCCTCGCCCCCGGCGGCCTGGAAGTCGGCCGCATCGCGCAGGCCGATGTACATCGGGTCGATGGCCATCGCCGTCATCGCCGAGTAGGGCGAGGTCTGGCCCACGGCAACCTCGTTGATCGGCAGCAGCTGCAACAGGTCCTGGCCGGCACTGGTCAGCCACGAGGCAAAGAGCGGGATGTCGGGGATCTCGCCGATGCCCCAGCTGGCCCGCGAGGGGATTGAGAAGAGCGGCACGACGAGGCCGCCGTGGCGGCCCTGGAGCGGTCGGGGGTGTGTCACGGTGCGCACCGTTAGCCGAGCGACAGCCGAGCGATCAGCCGCGACACCCCTTCGTCGAAGGACGCGGGGGGCGGCAGGAGGCTGAGCACGAGGAACGCCTCGCGCGGGAAGTCGAAGAAGTAACCCGGGTGGACCAGCACGCCGTCCTGCTCGAGCAGGTCGAGCACGATCGTTTCCTCGGGCCGCGTGGCCGGCACCCGCAGCACCGCCGACCATCCACCTTCGACGCGGAGCACCGAGCAGGGCGACGCGGCGGAGGCTTCGCGCAGGTGCCCGAGGTTGCGTCGCACGCGACCGGCAATCGCCTGGTGGACGGCCTGCCCGGCTGCAAGGAGCGAGCCGGCAGCCTGCTGCACCGGCGTCGCGACCGACAAGTACGCGTCAGCGACGACCTCCAGTCTTGCCAGCGCCGGCTCGAGCAGCCCGGGCGGGCCGCTGGCGGCAATCCAAGCCAGCTTCAGCTGGGGCAGGCCGACCGACTTCGAAAGCCCGCCGAGTGCGAAGGTGAGCGCGCCGGCCTGCGCGAGCACCCGGCAGCCGTTGCCGGCCGGCTCGAGGGGGTAGTCGGCGAACACCTCGTCGCCGACGATGGCCAGCCCGGCAGAGGCGGCGAGCGCCGACAGGCGGTCGAGGTCGCCCTGGCGCAGGACGCTTCCGGTCGGGTTGTTCGGGCTCACCACCAGGATCGCCCGGGTGCGCGGGCCGACCGAGCGCTCCAAGGCCTCGAGGTCGATGGACCACGACCCGTGGTACTCGAGCGGGTAGGGCCGCGGAACCACCCCGTCCAGCCGCGTCAGGTGGTCGAAGAGCGGGTAGCTGGGCACCGGGACCAGCACTTCGTCGCCCGGGTCGCAGAGCAGCTTGAAGAGGAAGGAGTACGCCTCGCTCGTACTCGAGGTGAGCACGACGTGGGCGGCGGGCAAGGCCAGGCCGGCGGCCTGATAGGTGGAGGCGACCGCCTCGCGGGCGGCGGGCAACCCGAACGGGTGCGGCTCGTAGGCGAGCGAGGCCGGTCCGGCGAGCGGCACCAGCAGCTCGGGCGGAGCGGTGAGGCCGGCCCGCGTCGGGTTCGTCTCGGTGAGATCGAGCACGTCCTCACCGCGTGCGCGAAGCGCCGCAAGGGCCCGGGCGAGCGCGTTGGGCGCAAGGTCGGCAGGGGTGCGCGAGGAAAACATGGTCAGGCAACTACGTTAAACTACGGCGAGGGTTGAAGACACGGTTTTTGCCGCGCGGCGGTCGCCGCGCGAGGAGCTCACGCGATGCTTCCCTTCTCAACCGGGCGGCGTGCCCGGGCCTGGCTCGCCGCCGCAGCGGCCCTTGCGCTGGCCGCGCCCGCGGCGGTTTCCGCCCAGCCGGCGGCCCCGGCCACGCTCACGACGGATGGGCCGGCGCCGATCGAGGTCCCCTACACGCAGTTCACGCTGCCCAACGGCCTCAACGTGATCCTCCACGAGGATCACACCGTGCCGGTGGTCTCGGTGAACGTGTGGTACCACGTGGGGTCGGGGCGCGAGAAGCCGGGCCGCACCGGGTTCGCCCACCTGTTCGAGCACCTGATGTTCATGGGCTCGGGGCACGTGAAGGAAGGGGAGTTCGACCGGCTGCTCGAGGCGGCGGGCGGCAACAACAACGGCTCGACCAACGAGGACCGGACCAATTACTGGATCGACGTCCCGTCGAACGCGCTCGAGCTGGCCCTCTTCCTCGAGTCCGACCGCATGGGCTACCTGCTCGACGCCATGACGCCGGCCTCGGTCGACGCGCAACGTGACGTCGTCAAGAACGAGCGCCGCCAGAGCTACGAGAACCGGCCGTACGGGATGGCGTCGATCGTCCTGAGCGAGCTGCTCTTCCCCGCGAGCCACCCGTACCACTGGCCGACGATCGGCTACATGCCCGACCTCTCGGCGGCCAGCTACGAGGACGTCGTCGAGTTCTTCAAGAAGTACTACGCCCCGAACAACGCGAGCCTGTCGATCGCCGGCGACATCGACGTCGCGGCCACGCGGAAGCTGGTCGAGCGGTACTTCGGCGAGATCCCGCGCGGCGCCTTCGTCGAGCCGCTCGCCCCACCGGCGGCGTTCCTGACGTCCGTGGTGACGAAGACGCTGACCGACAAGGTGCAGCTGCCCCGGCTCTACCTCGCGTGGCACACCCCGGCGCTGCTCACCCCTGGCGACGCCGCGCTCGACGCGGTCGCGTCGATCCTGGCGGGCGGCAAGAACTCGCGCCTCTACCGCCGCCTCGTCTACGACATGCAGATCGCGCAGAACGTGGTGGCGATGCAGGGCTCGCAGGCGCTGGGCAGCGTGTTCATGGTCGTCGTGACGCCGAGGCCCGGACACGCGCTGGACGAGGTGCAGAAGGTCGTCGACGAGGAGATCGGGCGGCTGCGCGACGAGCCGCCGTCCGCCCGGGAACTGCAGCGGGTGATCAACCAGACCGAGGCGTCCTTCTACGCGCGGATGGAGCGGGTGGGCTCGTTCGGCGGCAAGGCCGACCAGCTGAACGCCTACTACACCGGGACTGGAAACCCCGACTACTACGCCGAGGACCTGGCGCGCTACCGGGCGCTGTCGCCCTCGGACGTGCAGGCCGCGGTCCGGCAATTCCTGCCAGCGGACCGCCGGGTCGAGCTGCGGGTGGAGCCCGAGAAGAACTAGGGTGTTGCACATGCGCTTCGAGCGACTGCTCTTCGTTCCCCTGCTGTTCCTCGCGGCCGGCGCTGCCCTTGCGCAGGCCCCTGACCGCACGCGGGTTCCCGTTCCCGGCCCCGCGCCCGAGCTTCGCCTGCCCGAGATTCAGAAGCGCGCGCTCTCGAACGGCCTGCAGGTGTGGATCGTCGAACAGCACGAGGTCCCAGTCGTCCAGGTGAGCCTGGTGATCGGCGCCGGCGGGAACGCCGACCCGGCGGGCAAACCCGGCCTCGCGAGCATGACGGCGGCGATGCTGGACGAGGGGGCGGGCCAGCGGTCGGCACTGGAGATCGCCGACGCGATCGACTTCCTCGGCGCCTCTTTGGCCACCAGCGGCAGCTTCGACGCCTCCGCCGTGCGGCTCTGGGTCCCGGTCTCACGCCTTGCCGACGCGCTGCCGGTGATGTCTGACGTCGCTATCCGTCCCACGTTTCCGCCCGACGAGCTGGAGCGGCTTCGAAAGGAGCGGCTGACCGCGATGCTGCAGGCGCGCGACGACCCGGCGCAGGTCGCAAGCCTGTCGTTCCCAAGGTTCGTCTTCGGCCAGCACCGCTACGGCACCTCCCTCCAGGGGACGCCGGCCAGCGTGGGCGCCTTCACGCCGGAGGACCTTCGCTCGTTCTACGAGGGCCACTATCGCCCCGAGCGTTCCACGCTCGTCGTGGTTGGCGACGTGAAGACAGACGAGGCGCTGCGCCTGCTCGAATCGGCCTTCGGCGGATGGAAGGGGAAGGGGCCGGCGGCTGCGGCTCCGGCGCTGCCGGAAGCGCCGCGCGCCAAGGCCCGGCAGGTCTTCATCGTCGACAAGCCGGGCGCGCCACAGTCGCAGATCGTGATCGGCGCGGTCGGGGTGCCGCGCTCGACGCCCGACTACTTCCCTTTGCAGGTGCTGAACACGCTGCTCGGCGGCTCGTTCACCTCGCGGCTGAACCAGAACCTGCGCGAGGAGCACGGCTACACCTACGGCGCGAGGTCGGCGTTCGACATGCGCCTCGCTGCCGGGCCGTTCCTCGCCAGGGCCGGCGTGCAGACCGAGGTGACCGCGGAGGCGCTCACCGAGTTCTTCAAGGAGCTGAACGGGGTGCTCGAGCCGATCCCGCCCGACGAGCTGTCGCGAGCGAAGAACTACGTGGCGCTCGGCTTCCCGTCGGAGTTCGAGACCACGGGCGACATCGCGGCGCGCCTCGAAGAGTTGATCGTGTACGAGCTGCCCAAGGAGTACTACTCCAGCTACGTGGAGCGGATCCAGGCCGTGACGGCCCAGGACGTCCGCCGGGTCGCCCAGCGCTACATCACGCCAGACCGCTTCACGGTCGTCGTGGTGGGCGACCGGAAGGCGATCGAGGCGCCGGTGCGGGGCCTGAAGCTCGGCCCCGTGACCGTGATGTCAGCAGACGAGGCACTGAAGTGACGGAGATGATTTCGCCCACCCTGGACCTGTTCGCCGAGATCGCGCGGCTGAAGCAGGAGCTCGACGCGGTCATCCTGGCGCACTACTACCAGGAACCCGACATCCAGGACATCGCGGACCACGTCGGTGACAGCCTCGCGCTCGCGCAGGCCGCCGAGAAGGCGAAGGAGCGCACGATCGTCTTCTGCGGCGTCCACTTCATGGCCGAAACGGCGAAGATCCTGAACCCCGGCAAGCTGATTCCGTGACCATCGGCCGGGTCACCGTGCTGACCAACCCGGCATCGGGGCACGGCAGCGCACCGCATGCCGCGGAACGCGCGATCACGCAGTTGCACCGCCGTGGGGTGGACGTGGTGGCCATCGCGGGTCGCGACTCGGCGCATGCCCGCCAACTCGTCGAGGGCGCACTGGAACGCGGCATGGACGCGTTGGTCGTCGTCGGCGGCGACGGCATCATCTCGCTGGCCCTGCAGGTGCTCGCCCGGACCGACATTCCCCTCGGCCTCATCC
>DAOPQX010000220.1:0-5854 GCA_035348395.1 Vicinamibacterales bacterium
CCCATGTCTTCGGCGGCGCCGCCCGGGCCCGGACGGCCGAAGAAGTGCTGGGCCGCTGGGAGGAGGTGAAGGCCCGCGAGCGGCAGGCCGAGACCTCGAAGAACACACCGGCCAGGAGCATCCTGGGCGGCGTCCCGCGCTCGCTCCCGGCGCTGCTGCGCGCCTACGAGATGGGCACCCGCGCCGCCGCGGTCGGCTTCGACTGGGAACGGTCGGCTGACGTCCTCGACAAGATCGACGAGGAGGTGGCCGAGCTGCGCGAGGCCGTGGAGCGCCGCGAGGGCATCGAGGAGGAGATGGGCGACCTGCTCTTCGCCCTGGCGAACCTGGCCCGCAAGCTCGGCATCGAGCCCGAGTCGGCGCTGAGGAGTGCCGACGACAAGTTCGCGCGACGGTTCACCACCATGGAGCGGCGGTTCGCGGCTCGTGGCGAGTCACTCAAGGACGCGGGGCTTGCCCGGATGGAAGAGGAGTGGGGCCGGATCAAGGAGGAGGAGTAGGAGGCCGCGTGTTTCAGCGGCCTGCTATCGCCCGAGCAGCTCGTCCACCCGGACGAAGCGGTAGCCGCGTGACGAAAGGACGTCGAGCAGCTCGCCCAGGCGATCGTGCATCTTGTCGCGGCGGCCAGGTCCCGCGCCCACGTGCATCAACAGCAGGAAGCCGTTCAGGCCGTTCGGGCCGGTGCGCTCCCGCTCGAGGATGCTGTCGAGGATGGCCTGCGAGGTGACGAAGTTCCTGTCGCTCTCGCCCGTGTAGTCGGCGTTCGCGCGCGTGCCGGGCGTGAAGTTGACGATCTGCAGCCCGGCCTCGAGGCTCCAGGCCGCAATCTCCTCGTTGAACCACTCGTAGGGCGGGACCCAGTACCGGACCCCCGCGCGACGAACCGCAAAGCGTTCCAGCTCAGCCAGGTTGTCCTCGAGGTCGCGGCGAAACGTCTCGCGGCTCACCAGCGTCGGCCGCGATGCCTCCCACCCGCAGTAGAGCAGGTGCTTGTCCGAGTGGGGGCCCAGGTAGTGCCCCTCCGAGACGATCCGGCGTACGAGCGGCGCGAACTCGCTGCGACGCAGGAAGTCGCCCGTGAAGAAGAACGAGGCTCGCGCCCGCCGGCGCGCGAGCTGGTCGAGGATGACCTGGCCTCCTTCCGCGTACTCGTGGCCGGTGAACTCGAGGGCGATCTCCCGCGCGTGTGACGAACCGCGCAGGATGCCCCCGTGGCTCGTCTCCTGGCCGCTCGCACTTCCCCACCAGCCGGCCAGCATCAGCACCAGGACCACGGCCGCCGCGGCGCCGCTAGCTCTCATGCCGGTATCTTGACATGCCCACCTCCTTGCCAGTCCACGAGGTTCGACCACAAGGGACACGGTCCACCTGATTCATCACCTCCGTCGCGATTCTTCCTTCTTTGTGTTCTTTGTGATCTTTGTGGTTGAAATCCGGTCAATGGTGCAGTTGCGGCCAGTGTAGGTTTCGATGGTGACGCTGCGCCCGTCGGTCGTCAGCAGGACGGCGCCGTCGCGGTCGGTGCGGAACAAGGGAACGCCGCGATCCGCGTAGCGCCGGAGCACCGCATCGCTCACCGTTGTGGAGGGGCCGGCGCTGAGAACCGCCGCGCGCGGGGCGAGTGCCGACACGAACTCCTCGGTGCTCGAGGTAGCGCTGCCGTGGTGCGGGACCTTGAGCACCCGGATCGGTGCGGGCGGAAGGTTGGGCGCAAGGGCCCGCTCGACCTCGCGCCCGATGTCGCCGGGGAGCACCACCGAGACGTCGCGGAAGCGAAGCTCGAGGACGATCGAGTCGTCGTTGCGTACCCGCTGACGCTCCCACTCGGGCGGAGGCGGGTGCCAGACGGAGAGCGACACCTCGCCGAAGACGAGGCGCTCCCCTGCCAGCTTGGTGTGCCACTGCGCCCCGGCCTGCTCCGCGGCTCGTCGCAGCGGTTGCAGTTGCTCCAGGGCAGGCACGGAGATTCCCTCCCAGACCTCGCGCGGACGAAAGTCGCGAATCACCGACAGGGCGCCGCCGGCATGATCTGGGTGGAGGTGCGTCAGCACGAGCACGTCCAGGCGCCTGGTACCGAGCGCCCACAGCGCGGGCGCGACGACGCGGCCGCCGATGTCGAAGGAGCTGCCCAGCAGCGAGCCGCCGGTGTCCACCAGCAGGCTCCGGCGATCGGGCAGCTGCACGAGGATGGCGTCGGCATGCCCGACATCGAGTACCGCGACGCGCAGGCGGCCGCTGACGCCCGGCCAGAGAAGCGTCGCGGGCTCGACCAGGATCCACGCGAGGCTGGCGCAGCCAACCAGCATCGCGGCGGGGCGGCGCAGGCGCGAGACGCGCGAGGCGCCGGCGCCCGGCGGCGCCAGCCACACCGCCCATGCCAGGTAATAGAGCGCGATAGCCACTGGGTGCGGCGGCGGGAGGCGGTACGAGAGCCACGGAGCCAGCTGGATGAAATCGGCGCTCCGCACCAACCCCTCGGCGGCCAGGTGTGCCACGAGGCCCGCCAGCGACGCCGCCGCGGGCCACGCGGCATCGAGAGGCACCACGGCCATGCCCGCCACCTGCGCGGCGGTCATCAGCGGGATGGCGGCGAAGTTCAGCACGAGGCCCGCGAACGTGACGCGCGAGAAGGCCCACGCCGACACCGGGATGAGTGCCAGCTCCGCGCTGGCCGACGCGAGCAGCAACCCCAGCGGCGCCCGCGCCCAGCGCGGCGCGCGGCCCGTTCCCGCCACGCCGGCCCCGACGACGATGCCGAGCGTGGCGCCGTAGGTCAGCGCGAAGCCGGCCTCGCTGGCGCTGCACGGCGCCCAGGCCAGCAGCGCGGCCGCCGACGCGGCCAGGATGTTCACGGGGCCGGTCTTGAAGTCGAACAGGCGCGCCCCGAAGTACAGCACCGCCATCGCCGTCGCGCGGCTCACCGACGGCTCGGGGCCGACCACGAACGCGTACGACACCAGCAGGGCGATGACGCCCAGGCAGGCGGGCCGCCGGCCGACGCCGAGCGAGCGTAGGACGATCGCGGCCAGCGCGGCGAGGATCGCGATGTTCCCGCCCGAGATCGCGATCACGTGATAGGTGCCGGCCTCCTGCAGCCGCCGCTCGACCTCCTCGTCGAGGCCTGCACGGTCGCCAATCAGGATCGCCACGATGATGCCGGCCGACCGCGGGCTGCGCGACCCGACGCGGCGCGCGACGGCCGCGCGCGTCCTCCGGCGCACGGCCGCGGCGGCCTCGGTGGCCGCCGGCCCTCGCGACACATCCTCGACCAGCGCGGCGCTCTTGACCCCCCCGATGAGGATCCTCCCGCGCCTGGCCAGCGCCACCCGGGCGTCGCGCACGCCGGGGTCTCGATACCGGGTGGGCTCGCGCAGCCTGGCGGTGAGGCGCACGCGCCGGCCGGCGCGCCACCCGTCCACGCGTTCGGCCGCCAGCGCCCCCGCGACCGAGAGCCGGACGCCGCCGCGCGTCTCGCGCCAGGCCTCGCCCTCGCCGAGGCGATCGGCCGCGAGCGACAGGCCAACCGCCTCGCCCCACGGCGTGGCGTCCTCCCGGAGGACGCCCTCGAGCCGGAACGGGGCGCCGGCCTCCGCGCCGCGCCAAGAATCGAGCAGCGGCGGACGGCGTGCGCGATCGTCCGCCGCGGCGGCAAGGCCCCACCCGCAGAGCGAGAAGGTGAGGGCGACGGCGCCCACGAAGAGGCGCGGACGGCCAACCGCGTGAGCGGCGAGGGCCGTCAGCCAGGCCGCGCCAACGAGGACGCCCAGCGCGAAAGCCGGCACGCCCCCGGCGAGCAGGCCGATGGCGCAGCCGGCGGTTAGCGCCAGCGCGGGCACCAGCGCGGGTGACCACACACCGGCTCACCCAGCAAGACAAGCGCCGGACGGAAGGGCGCCGCTACAGGCGCAGCATCACCGGCAGGCGGGAAGGGGTACGCAGAAGGTGCGATGCGGGGGCGCGAGGGATGTTGCAGCTAACGCAGTCACGGAGTCACGAAGTCGCGAAGTCGCGAAGTCACGAGGTCGAGTCTGGAGTCGCAAAGTCGCGAGGTCGAGTCGCGAGGTCGAGTCCCGCGTCGTCGAGTCTGGCCGTCAGGCCCCGTGGTAGTCCTGCAGGGCCCGCACTTCGGCCTCGCCCTCGCGGATGGCCGCGATGGCGCTGACGGCGGCCACGGCGGCGCTCATCGTGGTGAGGCAGGGCACGCCGTGCAGCATCGCCGCGCGGCGCAGCGCCTTCTCGTCGAAGAACGACGCCCGCCCGAGCGGCGTGTTCACCACCAGGGCGATCTCGCCGTTGGCCACCGCGTCGGCGACGTTGGGACGCCCCTCGTTCACCTTGTAGATCGGCCGCGCGGGCAGGTTGTTGGCCGCGAGGAAGGCGGCGGTGCCGCGCGTGGCGGCCAGCGAGAACCCGAGCGCCGCCAGCCCGCGCGCAACCTGCAGGATGGCCGGCTTGTCGCGGTCGTTCACGCTGAGGAAGATGGTTCCCGAGGTCGGCAGCGCGGCCCCCGCCCCTTCCTGCGCCCGGGCGAACGCGGCGCCGAAGGTCTGCCCGCACCCCATCGCCTCGCCGGTGGACTTCATCTCGGGCCCGAGCAGCGTGTCCACCCCGGTGAAGCGCACGAAGGGGAAGACCGGCGTCTTCACGAAGGTGCCCGACACCGGCACGTCGCCCGTGAGGTCGAGTTCGGCCAGCGTGCGCCCCAGCATCAACCGCGCGGCCGCCTTGGCGAGCGGGACGCCGGTCGCCTTCGAGAGGAACGGCACGGTGCGCGAGGCGCGCGGGTTCACCTCGAGCACGTACACCTGGTCGTCCTTCAGCGCGAACTGGATGTTCATCAGGCCGACCACGTTCAGCTCGCGCGCGATGCGCCGCGTCCAGTCGCGGATCGTGTCGAGGTGGCGCTCGGGCACCAGGTACGACGGGAGCACGCACGAGCTGTCGCCCGAGTGGATGCCCGCCTGCTCGATGTGCTCCATGATGCCGCCGATCACCACGTGGCCGGTCGCGTCGGCCAGCGCGTCCACGTCCAGCTCGAACGCGTCCTCGAGGTAGCGGTCGATCAGCACCGGGCTGTCGGGGGCGTCGGCCAGGGCGCGGGTGACGTAGCCGTCGAGCGCCGCCTCGTCGTAGACGATTGCCATGCCGCGGCCCCCGAGCACGTACGAGGGGCGCACGAGCACGGGGAAGCCGATCGACCCGGCGATCGCGCGCGCCTCCTCGTGCGAGAGCGCGGTGCCGCTGGCCGGCTGCGCGATGCCGAGCCGGTCGAGCAGGGCGGAGAAGCGCTTGCGGTCCTCGGCGAGGTCGATCGAGTCGGCCGAGGTGCCGATGATCGGCACGCCCGCCCGGTGCAGCGGCAGCGCCAGCTTGAGCGGCGTCTGCCCGCCGAACTGCACCAGGCACGACACCTCGCCGCCCGCCTCGCGCTCGCGCGCGACGATCCCCATCACGTTCTCGAAGGTCAGGGGCTCGAAGTACAGCCGGTCGGCCGTGTCGTAGTCGGTCGAGACGGTCTCCGGATTGCAGTTCACCATCACGGTCTCGACCCCCTCCTCGCGCAGGGCGAAGGCCGCGTGGCAGCAGCAGTAGTCGAACTCGATTCCCTGGCCGATGCGGTTGGGCCCCGACCCGAGGATGATCACCTTGCGGCGCGGCGTCGGGTCGGCCTCGCACTCGGCCGCAAACGTGCTGTAGAGGTACGGCGTGAACGACTCGAACTCCGCGGCGCAGGTGTCGATCCGCTTGAAGACGCGGCGGATGCCGGCCGCCTCGCCGAGCGCCTCGATGGCCGGGACCGCGACGCCCGACAGCCGGCCGATCTCCTCGAGGCTGAAGCCCGCCTGCCGCGAGG
>DAOPQX010000221.1:0-5850 GCA_035348395.1 Vicinamibacterales bacterium
CCTCGTCGCAACGTTGGTCGAGGTAGAGAAGCGCCAACTCTATCGCGACGCCGGTTGCTCCTCGCTCTATACGTTCTGCACCGAGATACTCGGGCTGAGTGAGAGCGAGGCGTACCTGCGGATGGAGGCTGCTCGTGCGGCGCGGAAGTTTCCGGTGATTCTCGAACGCTTGGGCGATGCCTCGCTGACGCTGACTGCGGTGAGCATGCTGGCGAAGCACCTGACCGAGGCCAACCACGCTGCGCTGCTCGCGGAAGCTCGACACAAGAGCAAGCGCGAGATTCAGGGGATGCTGGCGAGGATCAACCCGAGGGCCGACGCGGTGGCGATCCTGCGGAGGCTGCCGGCTGCGCCGGCAGTGGCGGACCGCACGAGAGCGTGCGCCGAGGATCGAACCACCGTGGCCCCTGCCCCCGAGGAATCGCCGAGGATCTTCGCCGAGACTGAGCCGATCCCGCTTCAGGGCGGTCTCGGGACAACAGCCGGTCGCGAGACAAAGGCCAAGCGCGAGGCAGAGGAGGGGTTGGTTTCAGACCTGCTCGCTGAGCACTCGCGGCAACAGATCAACGTGCCCGGAGCGCCGCCGTCGTGCGTCGAGGAGCTGGTCCTCGATTAGCCACGGAGCCAGAGCCCCGATGCGGTCGCCAGGACCGGAACGCGCTCGGGTCCGCGCTCGGACGTCACACAGCTCTCGCCTGAGCGCTACCGGGTGCAGGTCACGATCGGCGCCGCGACCCACGAGAAGCTCCGACGCGCGCTGGACCTGCTCAGTCATGTCGTTCCCAACGGCGATCTCGAAGAAGTGTTCAACCGCGCGATCGGTCTCCTTCTCGCTGAGCTGGAGAAGACGCGGCTGGGAACGACCTCGCGGCCTCGTTTGCCACGCCTCGCCGGCGAGGATCCGAAAGGCAGGACACGCGCCGAAGGAGCAAGTGCGCCAGACGGTAACGCGCGACGGGAAGAACCCGTACGAGCGAAGGAACCGGAGCGGAGACCGGACGTGGGTCCAACTGACGTCCGCTCCAGCAAGCCCGGAGCGAAGGGCCGGACGGACGCGAAGGCGAGTAGCGGACGAAGGCGCTCCAGGCACATTCCAGCGGCCGTCAAACGCCAGGTAGTCGAACGTGACGGAATGAGGTGCACGTTCGTCGGGAACGACGGGCAGCGGTGCCGCGAGACCCGGATGCTGGAATTCCATCATCGCGATCGATTCGCCGCCGGCGGACCGAGCATGGTGTCCAACGTCGTGTTGACCTGCCGACAGCATAACGCCCTCGAGGCAGAGCGGTTCTTCGGCCGATCCCACGTTGCGAAGGCTCGCGAAGCGGGCCGCGTAGACGAGACGCCGCAGCGGGATCGCGATCTGACAACGCCACTATCAACTCGTTCCAGGACGACCAGCGCGGACCGAGGCGGATAGCCTTTCAACGGAACCGTGATTCGAACAGTGACGAGCTGGTTCATCAAGCCGGGCAGCGCCCAGGCCGGCGCTGCCGAAGTGCCGCCGCCGTGGACACGCGGATGGGTGGAGAACGCGCCCTCAACGCGTCCTGGAAATCGTGCGGGCACAGCCCATCATCGTGTTCATGCGGAAGACGAAGGGACCGAGCGTCGCCTCGCTCGGTCTGCATGGCACGACCGAACCGGTTCGCTTGCGTTGCCCTTCAACCGATCAGCAAGGCAACCTTCTGGGGCGGACAGCACACAGAGTCAGTCCTTGACTCACTCGTTGCGCAAGGCGGTCAGCGGGTCCACGCGCGCCGCGCGGCGGGCTGGAATCGCCGACGCGACCAGCGCGGAGACAAGGAGCAGGATGGCCGTCGAGGCATAGATCCTGACGTCGTGCGGCCGCACTTCGAAGAGCAGGCTCTGAAGGTAGCGGGTCAGGCCCCAGGCGGCGATGACGCCCACGCCGAGCCCGGCGGCGATGAGGACCGCCGCCTGCCGCAGCACGAGGGCAAGGACCCGCCCCGAGGGTGACCCGAGCGCGAGCCGGATGCCGAACTCGGGAGTGCGCCGCGACACCGCGTACGTCAGCACGCCGGAAATGCCGACCAGGCTGAGCGCCAGCGCCACACCTGCGAATGCCGTCAGCAGCAGCATCTGGAACCGTCGCAGCCTGACCGACAGGTCGACGATCTCGTCGAGCGTCCGCACGTTGGTCACCGGCTGCTCCTTGTCGATCGACCAGATCGCGGACTGGATCGAGGGCAGCAGGGCTCGAGGCTCGACCGATGCTCGAACGGCCAGGTCCGACAGCCGCACCGGGTAGAGAGTCGTCTGTGCCGCGGACAGGTACACCTGCGGCGTGATCTCTCCCGTCTTGCCCTGCCGCCGGATGTCGTTGACGAGGCCGACGATCGTGAGCCAGGGCCCGCTGCCCCGCCGCAGCCTTCGACCGAGCGGATCGGCGCCGGGCAGAAAACGCCGCGCGAACTCGCTGTTGACCACCGCGACCGGCTGGCGGCCGTCGCGATCGGCGGCGGTCAGCTCCCGGCCGCCCAGCAGCGCCATCCCGACGGTGCGAAAGTAGCCTGGGCTGACGGCCTGGAAGTCGGCCTCGTGCATGCGATCGTCGCCGCCTTCCAGTTGGATGCCGCTGCCCCAGCCGCCCCGCATCGGCATCCCATGTCGCGCAGGGCCGCGGCCCGGGCGGCGGCGGGCGGGAGGCCGCGGCGCCGGTAATCCTCGGTCAGTTGCTCGACGTGATATCGAAGCTCCTCTTCCAGTTCGCCCTCGACCGTCCCGCGGCGCAGGAGGGATCGCAGGCGAAGCGGAACCGTGTACAGCCAGCGTTGCGGACGCATGTCATGCCTCGCCCAGTTTGACGACGTGGGAAATGGCGGCGGAGAGCCGGTCCCAGTTCGCCGCTTCTCTTTGCAGCTGGCGCCGGCCCAGGCGCGTGAGCGAGTAGAACTTCGCCCGGCGGTTGTTCTCGCTGGCGCGCCATTCGGACGCAATCCAGCCTTCCTGCTCGAGCTTGTGCAGCGCGGGATAGAGCGAACCGTCGCTCACCTGCAGGACGTCGCCGGACACCTGCCTGAGCCGCTGGCTGATGGCCCAGCCGTTCTGGGGCTCCAGCGCAAGGATCTTCAGGATGAGGAGGTCGAGGGTCCCCTGCACGAGGTCTGGCGGTCGGCTCACGCGCACTCCTCTCGGTAACCGAGGACAGCATTATCCGCTGCTTCGCCTCGGTAAGCGCTCCCCACATCTCCTTCTCCATTCCCGGTTCGTCTGCGTTAAGATGTCCGCTACTCCGGACAGCGGTTCAGCCAGGTCCCCGGCGGCACGGGCGCCTCCGGCCGCCGCCGGTGTGCCGCCGCGGGCCCGGCAGCCCGGGCGTGGAAGGCAGTGGGGGACGAGGAGCGCTGCGCGAGATGGTGCGGTTCGACGAACGACATTGGGCCCTGATCCTGGGAGGCTCCAGTGGTTTCGGCTTGGCCTCGGCGAGGAAGCTCGCCGCCGAGGGTCTCAACGTGTGCGTGGTGCACCGCGACCGCCGGGGCGCGATGGACCGCATCGAGCGCGAGTTCGACGCGATCCGCTCGCACGGGCGCGCCTTCCTGAGCCTCAACCTCGACGCCCTGAGCGCCGAGGGCATGGCGACGGTGGTCGCGTCGCTGGGCGGGCGGATGGGCCCGGAAGGACGCGTGCGGCTGCTGCTGCACTCGATCGCGTTCGGCAACCTGCGCCCGATCGTCGCGGCGCCGCCAAGGGCCGACGGGTCTGCCGCGCTCGACCGGCTGGCGGAAGCCCTGGGCCTGCCAGGGCCCGACGTGGAGCGCGCGGTGAGACGACTCGCCGCCGAGGGCGAGCCCGCGTTCCAGGCGCTCGACGAGGTGGACTACGGCGAGGCCGTCCTCGAGGACGAGGACGTGGCTCGCACCATCTACGCGATGGGCACCAGCCTCCTCTCGTGGGTGCAGCGCCTGCACGCGGCCGGCCTCTTCGCTCCCGACGCGCGGGTGATCGGCCTCACCAGCGAGGGCAACGAAGTGGCCTGGCGCGGGTACGCCGCGGTGGCCGCCGCCAAGTCGGCGCTCGAATCGGTTTCGCGCGCCATCGCCGTCGAGTTCGGCCCCTACGGCATCCGGTCGAACATCGTCCAGCCAGGGGTCACCGACACGCCTGCGCTCCGGCTGATCCCGGGCGCCGCCCGCATGAAGGCGGGCGCCCTGCGGCGCAACCCGCTCGGGCGCCTGACGACCCCCGACGACGTCGCCGGCGTCATCTGCCTGCTCTGTTCCGACGAGGCGCGGTGGGTGAACGGGGCGGTGATCAGGGTCGACGGAGGGGAACACGTTGCATAGCCGCGCCGACTCAGGCGATCTCTACATTCACGGCGTCGGCCACTTTCACCCGGAGAACCGCATCGACAACGCGTTCCTGTCGGGGCTGGGCATCGGCACCGACGACGCGTGGATCATGGAGCGGGTGGGCATCCGCTGCCGGCGGACGGTGCTGCCGCTCGACTACATCGCGTCCACGAGGAATGCGCGCCCGGCCGAGGCCGCCGCGGCCTCCCTCTACACGAACGCCCAGACCGGCGCCGCGGCCGCCCGCCTCGCGCTGGCCCGCGCCGGCCTGCAGCCCTCGGACATCGGCCTCGTGATCGCCGGCGGCTGCTCGCCCCAGTACTCAATCCCGGCCGAGGCCTGCCTCGTCGCCGCGGAACTGGGCATCCAGGCGGTCGCCTACGATCTCAACTCGGCCTGCTCGAGCTTCGCGGTGCAGCTCCACCACCTGCGCGGGATGCGGCCCGAGGCCCTGCCCGACTACTCGCTGGTGGTGAACATCGAGAACAACACGCGAACCGTGGACTACAACGACCGCCGCACGGCGGTGTTGTGGGGTGACGGAAGTGCCGCGGCGGTCGTGTCCGCGACGGTGCCCGCGCCGGTGCGCGTCACGCACAGCATGGTGCAGTCCGACCCGGCCGGCTGGAAGAAGGTCGTCATCCCGGCCGGCGGGCACTTCTCGCAGGAGGGCTCGGCCGTCCAGGGGTTCGCCATCAGGAAGTCGGTCGCCACGCTGGCCGCGCTGACGCCCCACCTCCGGCACGATCCCGCGCTCGTGCACTTCATCGGGCACCAGGCGAACCTGCTGATGCTCAACGCGGTCGTGGAGCGGGCCGGGCTCGACCCGGCGCGTCACCTCAAGAACGTGGACGAGTTCGGCAATTGCGGCGCCGCCGGCGCACCGGCCGTGCTCTCGCAGCACTGGGACACGCTGCCCAGCCGCTGCGAGATCGCGCTCGTCGTCGTCGGATCCGGCCTCACGTGGGGCGGCCTGGTGATCGAGGTGGGGAGGCAGGGATGAAGTACGCGGAGTTCCTGCGGCGAACGGCATTCTCCAAGGAGGAGCTGCTCGCGTGCGCGTGGGGGACGCTGGTGGAGGACCCGCCGGCAGAAGGCTTCTCGAGGCTGCCGGGCCCGCCCATGCTCATGGTGGACCGCGTGGTGGAGATCGCCCACCGCGGGCCGCAGGGCCGCATCGTGGCGGAGTACGACGTCCAGGTGGACGCCTGGTTCTTCCAGTGCCACTTCCGCTCCGACCCCGTGCAGCCCGGGTGCCTGGGCGTGGACGCCATCTGGCAGCTCATCGGGTTCTACGGCGGCGTGCGCGGCGCCAAGGGGGCGGGCCGGGCGCTCGGGGCGAAGGAGATCGAGTTCTTCGGGCAGATCCGCCCCTACAACAAGCTGGTCCGCTACGAGATCGACATCCGGCGCTACACCGAACTGGCAGAGACCGGCGCGGCCATCGCGATCGGGACGGGCCAGGTGATCGTGGACGGGGAACCGATCTACACGGTGAAGGACGCGAAGGTCGGAATGTTCAAGGGGATCGCGT
>DAOPQX010000222.1:0-5779 GCA_035348395.1 Vicinamibacterales bacterium
CCAGAAACTCGCGAATATCGGGGTGATCCACGGGGACGGCCTTTCCGTCAATACTGCTCGAACAGCTTTCCCCAGGCGGTGTGCTTCAGCCAGTGCTCGAAGGTGCGCCGGTCCTTCACGGGCCAGCGGTAGTAGTCGTGGTACGCCTCGGAGGCGAAGACGAAGAGGTGCACGACGGGCGTGTGGAAGAGGAGCTTCTGAAAGACCTTCAGCGGCGAGAACCAGAACAGGTCGCCGCCCAGGCTCGCCAGGTTGTCGCCAACCTGGAAGCCCCACGACTCGGAGGCCAGGTCGGCGTCACCCACCAGCTCGATGTCGCGCGGGTCGCCGACGCCAAGGCCGTCCTCGTGCGCGACGCGGATGTACTCGATCGACAGCGGGTCGAATCCCATCAGCTTCGCCGCGACCGCGTCGATGGCGACCTGGTCGGCCGACGCCAGCACGACGTTCTTCACGACCGGATACATGGTGCGCGGGCCGGGGCCGTTGCCGGCCGTCGTCCCGTCCATCACCGCGAAGATCCCGGTGTGGATCTCCTTCTGGATGGCGAGCAGGTCGACCAGCGTGCGGTGGATCCACGAGTGGGTGTAGTGCCGGTGCGTGTGGAGCAGGCCGCCGAACGCGTTCTTCATCGCGCCGGTGGTGGTGGTGTAGATGTGGCACTTCACCGTCGGCAGGTGGACGATGTTCTTGCCGAAGAAGAAGTCGGGTACGTGGATGCCGTCGGGGAAGATTCTGGGGAGGACGTGCATGCGGGCCTTCGGCGCGTACCGGACCCACTTCATGTCGCTCTCGCGGAAGTTGTAGAGGATGGGGATCCCGTGGCGCTGCAGGATCGGGACGTACTTGTTCAGGTCCTCGCCCTTGAAGGCGTCGGTGACCACCGTCTTGTTCTGCACGCAGGTGAGGTCGCCGAAACCGCCGCCCCGGAGCGCCCGGATCGTTCCCTCGAGCTGCCACGGCGTGGTGTTCGCCCCCGGGAAGGGGAAGTGCCACGAGATGTTGTCCTTGAGGATGGTGGGCGCGGCCGGGGACAGGGCGGCGCGCATGCCCCCCAACTCGCACAGGCGCTCGATGGACTCCAGGATCGTGGCGGGTTCGACCCGCAGCGCGGCAACCTTGCTCCTCAACGGCCTCCCTCTCGGTAACCTCCCATTCTAGCAGGCCGTGGGGAAAGGCCCACGGCCTGCTGGCTGGAACTCACCCGGCGAAGCCCTGGCGCGCTGCCGCCGACATCGGCTGGTGTGCGGGCGGAAGGAACAGACCCACGCCGTTTCGGGGCACGACCTGGAGTTCCGGGACCAGGTCGTGGCGGAACGCATACACCGCAAGGTCGAAGCGGTCGGAGAGATCGAGCTTGCTGAGAATGGACGTCAGGTGGTTGCGGACCGTCGCCTCGCTGATGAAGAGGCGCTCGGCGATCGAACGGTTGCGCAGCCCCTCGCCGACCAGCCCCACAATCTCGCGCTCGCGCCGCGTCAGGCTCTCGATCTTGAAAGCCTCGGGATCCCTGTCCCGCCTCCTCGCGATCGAGAGCGCGACCCCCGCGCGGGTTCGAGCCAGCCAAAGCTCTCCGGCGTGCACCTTCACGATCGCGCGGGCCAGCGCCGGGGCGGCTTCCTCCTTCGACACCACGCCCGAGGCCCCCAGCTCGATCGCCCGCGTGTGAACGGCGGCGTCGGCGGCCGCCGTGAAGACGAGGATCCGGCCGCTGCCCGCCTGCGCGAGGGCCGGAACCGCCCGCAGGGAAATCTCCTCCGAGTCGGGGTCCAGGAGAACGACGTCGCTGCGCCCGCAGCCGGCGATCGCCTCGCCCAGCGACTCGAAGGCAGCAATCACCTCCAGGTCCTCGTGAGGCCCGAGCAGCTCCCTGATTCCAGCGGCCACGACCGGCCACCGGGCCACTACCGCCACGCGCACCCGCTCCGATACGGACATGGTGATTCCCCCCGATCAGGCCCCGCGCGACCCCGGTGCACCAGCACCGCCGGTCGCGTCGAACGTCATGGCCGGCGAAATAGCAGCTTCCGCGCCACGCGGCGATCGGTCGGGCGCCGGGCTCGCCGGAGCTGGTTGGAGGCGGGTCCGGGGGGCACCCCGGGCAGGGAGCTGGAAGGCCTGCCCGTCACCCCGCCCATCGGCGAGAACGGGGGAGGCGGGAGCGATAGTGGACCGATTACATCCAAAAACGCGACGCGTGCCGCCGGCACCGTTCGGCCGCCTGGTCTCGTGCCGGGAATCGGGAGGCCCGGCCGGGGGGGCCGGGCCAGCGCTGCGCGAGGTGCTTGCCGGGAGCTGTTTTCGAGTTGCCGCGGCGAGGACATATCCGACTCATCGGGTCGCCATGTCCTCGACTTCAGGAAAAAAAGTCAGCCCGAAGATGAACTTCCGAAGCTCGGGTGCGGTCAAGCCACCGCGGGCTTCCTCTCGAGCAGGCGGGTCACCACGCGGCCGAGCCGCTCGATTCCCTCGCCGATCTGCTCGGTGCTCGCGTTGCTGAAGTTGAGCCGCATGCTGTTCCGCCCGTCGCCGCCCGGGTGGAAAGGCGCCCCGGGAACAAACGCCACCTTCTCTTTGACCGCCTCGAGCAGCACCTCGCCGGTGTCGATCCCCTCGGGCAGAGTGACCCACAGGAACAACCCGCCCTGGGGCCGCGTCCACCGCACGCCGAGCGACGGATCGGGGAAGGCCTTCTCGAGCGCCTCGATCATCCGCAGGCGCTGCTGGCCGTACACCTCGCGGATGCGGTGGACGTGGCGGTCGAGGAACCCGCCGCGCCCCACCTCGTAGGTGACCATCTGGTCGAAGGTGCTGCACTGCAGGTCGGTGCCCTGCTTGGCCTGCACGAGGCGATGGATGACCTCTTCGGGGGCGACCACCCACGCCATGCGCAGGCCGGGCGCCAGGGTCTTGCTGAACGTGCTCAGGTAGATCACGTTGCCGGTGAACTTCCCGTGGGTGTGGCAGTCGCGCCAGCGGGCGTCGCCGACGACCAGCGACTCGAGGTGATCGCCCTCGTACCGCAGCTGCCCGTAAGGGTCGTCCTCGATGATCGGGATCCCGTAGTGATCGGAGAGGCGGATCACCTCCCGCCGCCGCTCGACGCTCATGGTGACGCCGGAGGGATTCTGGAAGTTCGGCAGCAGGTACATGAACTTCGGGCCCGACCGAAGCGCCTCCTCCAGCTTGTCCACCTGCAGGCCGTCGTCGTCCATGGGGACGGTGATGAAGTCGGCCGAGTACATCGTGAACGCCTGCAGGGCGCCGAGGTAGGTCGGGTTCTCGGTGAGGACCTTGTCGCCCGGGTTGATCAGGACCTTGCCGATCAGGTCGAGCGCCTGCTGGGATCCGCTGGTGATGAGGACGTTGTTGATGTCCACCACGATGCCGTAGCGCGCCATGTGGCGGCAGATCATCTCGCGCAGCGGCGGGTATCCCTCGGTGGTGCTGTACTGGAGGGCCTTGCGGCCGTGCTGCTGGAGAACCGTGTCGGCGGCTTCGCGAACCTCTTCGATCGGAAAGAGGGCGGGGCCCGGGAGCCCGCCGGCGAACGAGATGATGTCGGGCTGCGCCGTCAGCTTGAGCAGCTCGCGGATGGCCGAACTGGTCATGCGCTGCGTGCGCTGTGCGAAGCGGTGGTCCCACCGGGTGCTCATGGTCACGCGGCTCCTCCCGTGATGGCGGCCGGGCGTCCGGCACCCCGATACTACCCCGGACGTTGGGCGATTGCCAGGAACCCTGTATCATCCTCGGGCGCGAGGCGCACATGACCGACATCCCCTCGAGCAAGCGCCCGGCGGGCGCCGAAGGCTGGCAGGGCTGGGACGACTACGCGCCGTTCTACGACTGGGAGAACGCCCGCACCATGGGGCGCCAGGACGTCCGCTTCTGGCAGGATCTCGCCCGCCGCGAGGGGGGGCCGGTTCTCGAGTTGGGGAGCGGGACGGGCCGGCTGACGATCCCCGTGTCGCGAACCGGCGTCAGGGTCGTCGGCGTCGACCGCTCGCGGGGGATGCTGGCCTTCGCGCGCCGGCGGGCCCGCCGGTTGCCGGCGGCCGGGCGGCCGCGCTTCGCGCTGGGCGACATCCGGGCACTTCCCTTCGCCGCCCGCACCTTCCAGGCGTTGATGGCCCCGTACGGGATGCTGCAGTCGTTGACCAGCGACGCCGACCTGGAGGCGACGCTGGCCGGTGCGCGGCGTGTGCTGGTGCCCGGCGGGGTGCTGGGCGTCGACCTCGTGCCCGACCTGCCGGCCTGGGACGAGTACGACCGTCGCATCCGGTTCCGGGGCACCAGTCGGGCCGGCGCGCGGGTCACGCTCATCGAATCGGTCCGGCAGGATCGGCGCCGCGGCCTGACGGTCTTCGACCAGGAGTACGTGGAGCACCGGGGGAGGCAAACCGCGACGCACCGCTTCTCCCTCACGTTCCGCACGCTCCCGCTGGCCGAGATGCTGGCCCGGATCGAAACGGCCGGGTTCGGGGTGACGGCCCTCCTGGGAGACTACCGTGGAAGGGCCTGGGACATCCGGGCCGACGTCTGGCTGATCCTGGCGTCGAAGCGCCGCTGAGGGCGTCGCGCGGCCGGCGAGCGGGCCCGGCGGGGAGGCCGCCCGCGGACAGGCCGGGACGGCTGTCCGGCCGCGCGGAGTCTGTGGTACAATCTTGCCGCTTTTCCATTGATTTAGCTGGAGTTTCCCGATGTCTGGCCATTCCAAGTGGCACACGATCAAGCACAAGAAGGGCGCCGCCGACGCCAAGCGCGGGCGCATCTTCACCCGGATCATCAAAGAGATTACGGTGGCCGCCCGCGCCGGGGGCGGCGACCCCGATTCGAACCCGCGGCTGCGCACGATCGTGGCCGAGGCGAAGTCGGTCAACATGCCCGCCGAGAACATCAAGCGGGCGATCCGGCGCGGGACCGGCGAGGAGCCCGGCGTCAACTACGAGGAGGTCACCTACGAGGCCTACGGTCCCGGGGGAACGGCGATCATCCTCGAGGGGCTGACCGACAACAAGAACCGCACCGTCGGCGAGCTTCGACACCTGCTCGACAAGTACAACGGCAAGATGGCCGATCGGAACACCGCCCTGCGCAAGTTCAGCAAGCGGGGCCAGATCGTGATCGAGAAGGGGAAGGTGGACGAGGACACGCTGATGGCCGCGGTCCTCGACGCCGGCGCCGACGACATGCGCGACGACGAGGAGAGCTGGGAGATCCTGACCGCCCCCGAGGCGTTCGACGCGGTGCGCGAGGCCGTGCGGGCGCTCGAGGTCGAGCCGGTGAGCGCGGCGGTGGCGATGGTGCCCTTCGAGTACGTCAAGCTGACGGGCAAGGAAGCGCAGTCGATGCTCAAGCTGATGGACGTCCTCGAGGACCACGACGACGTGCAGCACGTGTGGTCGAACTTCGACGTGGACGAGAAGGAGATCGAGGCCTCGCTCTCGTGAGGATCTTCGGCATCGACCCCGGCTCCGAGCGCACCGGCTACGGGTGCGTGGAGACCGACGGGAGCCGCCACCGGCTCGTGGTCTGCGGGGCGATTGCCGTGCCCCCCCGTTGCGGGTTTCCCGCGCAGCTTCACGCCATCCACCAGCGGCTGGCGGCGCTGCTGGCCGAGCACCGCCCCGAGTGCGTCGCGATCGAGAGCGTCTTCCACGCCGTCAACGCCCGCAGCGCGCTGAAGCTGGGGCAGGCCCGCGGCGTCGCGGTGCTCGCGGCGGTCGAGGGCGGCTACCCCGTGTTCGAGTACGCCCCCGCCGAAGTGAAGCGCGCGGTC
>DAOPQX010000223.1:0-4016 GCA_035348395.1 Vicinamibacterales bacterium
GAGCCGCCGATCGGCTCCTCGACGAGCTGCCGGCCGCCGGCATCGAACAGGTGATTGTGGTGTCGGCCTTCCCAGAGGTGGAGGGACCGCACCGGCTGCACCGCGCCCGCGGCGATTGGCGAGGGCGGCTGGGGGAGTTCCTGGCCGGGGCCGAGACAGCTTCCTTGCGCGGGCTGCTCGCGCGCGACCGGGGCTTTCGTGCCACCTTCCTGATCCGGCCCGCGTACAACCCGATCGGCCCCCTCGATCTGGCCGGCTGCTACGACGAGCGGTCCGACCGGCACGTCGCGCCCGGCGAGCTGGTGGACCGCGGGTACGAGGACGCCTACCGCCAGTTCATCGACCCGGTGGTCGGGGCCGGCGGCGAGCGCCTCGAGGAGGTTGCCGCGCCGGCGGGCCGCGGCGCCGCGGGGGACTGAGATGACACGACGAGGGGTCTCGACCGAGCTGATTCACCAGGGGGAGGACCGGCCCCCGCGCGCCGATCCGGTCAACGTCCCGATCTACGAGACGACGACCTTCCTGTTCGAGTCGGCCGACGAGGTGCGCCGCTACCAGGAAGGACGGGCGGAGAAGTACCTCTACTCGCGCTACGCCAATCCGACGGTCGTGGTGACCGAGCAGAAGCTGGCGGCGCTCGACGCTGCCGACGCCGCGCTGGTCTTTGCCTCGGGGATGGCGGCCGCGTCGACGATCCTGCTCGGGCTTCTGAACCCGGGCGACGAGCTGCTCTGCAGTTCCGCGCTCTACGGCGGCACCTTTCACCTCATCAACGACGTCGTCCGGCGGTTCGGGGTGGCGGTGCGCTTCGCGACCCTGGAAGAACTTCGCGAGCCCGGGCGCCTGATCGGCGATCGAACGCGCGTCTGCTGGGTGGAGTCGCCGATCAACCCGACCCTGCGGTGCGTGGACGTGCGCCGGGTGGCCGCGGCCTGCCGTTCCCGCGGGGTGATCTCGGTGGTCGACAACACCTTCGCGAGCCCCGTGAACCAGCGTCCGCTGGCGCTCGGCGTGGACCTGGCGATGCAGAGCGCCACGAAGTACCTGAACGGCCACTCCGACGTGACGGGGGGCGTGGTGAGCGGCAGCACCGCGCTCGTCAAGCGGCTCGACCTGACGCGGCGGTTCCTCGGCGGCGTGCTCGACCCGCTGGCGGCCTACAACCTGGCCCGGGGCCTCAAGACCCTGCCGGTGCGAATGGCCTGCCACAACGAGTCGGCGCTCGCGATCGCCCGCTTCCTGGAAGGCCACGCCGCGGTGCGCCGGGTCTATTATCCGGGCCTGCCGTCGCACCCCGACCACGAGATCGCCCGGTCGCAGATGAGCGGCTACGGGGGCATGGTGTGCTTCGAGGTGGAGGGCGGACTGGAGGGGGCTTCGCGGGTGTTCGATCGCCTCGGCCTGATTCGCCGCGCCACCAGCCTCGGCAGCGTCGACAGCCTGGCGAGCCTGCCGGTCCTCACCTCGCACTGGAACTACAGCGACGAGGAACTGGAGCGGGCGGGCGTCACGCCGGGGATGGTGCGCCTCTCGGTCGGGCTCGAGGACGAGGAGGACCTGGTCGCGGACCTCGAGCAAGCGCTGGCGGGATGAGCCGGCTTCAGCCCTTGACGGCTTCCTTCCGGCGCTCGGGGGCCTGGTGCTCGCGGAGGAACTGCACCGCGAGGTCGTGCACCTTGTCGACGATGCCCTGGGCGTCCTCGACCTTGAACTTCGCGCGGAAGCCGTCGAGCGGCACGACCGCCTTGGCCATCGACCGGTGGCCGCCGGCGCTCCCGAGGTCGGCGAAGTACTTGCGGACGAACTCTCCGGCGTTTCTCGTGTAGCCGAGGTTGCGGACCGACATCACCAGCATCTGGTTCACGACGCCGGCGACGATCGTCCACTTGACGTCCTCGAGTTCGAGGAAGAAGTCGGCGATGTACGCGATCAGATCCTCGCGGGGCGTCTCTCCCATGAAGGAGCAGAAGACCTGCCGGTCGAGGCGCCCGGCCTCGAGCGCCTTGACGACGTGGCGAAGGCGTTCGAGGGTGATCTCCGAGCCCTCCATCTTGCGGATCAGCGTCGCGTCGGCGAGCGAGTAGAGGAACGAGAAGGCCTCGAGGTCTTCCCGCGTCGCCTGGCGGTTGAAGAACAGGGTATCCGACTTGATCGCGTAGAGCAGGGCCGTCGCCGTCCGCTCGGAGATGTTGACGTCGACGGCGCGCAGGTGCTCGGTCATGATCGTGGAGGTGGAGCCGTATTCCGGCCGGATGTCGCGGAAGACCGCGCTGTAACCCGGCTGCGGCGGGTGGTGGTCGATGACCAGGTCGACGTGATCGAGCATCTCGCCGAAGTAGTGCGGCTGCACGTCCACGGTCGCCACGCGGTCGAACTCGGCCAGCGCGGCGGGGGTCATCGACTCGACCTGGATGTCGAGCATGTTCGCCATCCGGAGGTTCTCGGGGCGCGTCATCCCCTGTAGCGTGCCGAGGATGGCCGTGGCCTTGGTGCGGCGGAGGATGTTCCGGAGCGCCAGCCCGCTGGCCATCGCGTCGGGATCCGGGTCGTTGTGGAGCAGGATCAGGACGCGGTCCGCGTCCGCGAAGTAGCGCTGGTACTGCTGCACCCGGGCGCGCGTGAACGAGCGGCCGACCTGTGTGAGCAGCGGGCCGCCGAACAGCTCGGCCAGCGACAGGTAGGTGACCTCGGGGAAGGCGGCGCGCACCTCGTCCTCCCGTCGGGCGGCGGCCGTGTTGGTGGCGAGGACGTAGACGAGCGTGCCGCCGGCGTCGCGGATGGCGGCGATCGTCCGCCTCAGGCCCGGCCGGAGGGCGTCCTCGAGCAGCACACAGGTCGTGGGGTCGAGGTCCACCTTGAGGTAGGTGTCGGTCCGGCGGGGATCGCCGGCGATCACGTCGAGCCCGCCGTCATGGAGGCGCCGGGCGAGAGTGCGGCTCTCGACGAGATACTGGACCGGGAACCCCGGTTGCAGCGCCGTCTGGAGCATGCGGGCCACGATCTCGGTCTGGCAGACGACCAGGCACTTCATCGGCAGGCCCAAGGAGCGCGCGGTCCCGAGAGAGGGAAATCCATCGCCGCAACCTTTTATTATACGCGTGTGGGTGGGTTTTCGGGGTCGGGCCACGCCGCCGTGAACGGCTGACGTAGATCAAGGCACCGGGGGGAGACCGTGAAATCAGGGCTGATTGTCGCGCTGGCGGCCGCCGGCGCGATCGTGTCGGCGCAGGGCCGCCAGACGGTGTTCCGGAGTGGTGTGGATCTCGTCACATTTGGCGTCACGGTCGTGGACGCCAAGAACGCGGTCGTGACGGGCCTGAACGCCGAGGACTTCGAGCTGTACGAGGACGGAAAGAAGCAGTCGCTGCTCTACTTCATGCCGGGGGACGCCGACGCCTCCGACCTGCCGCAGTCGGCCCTGCACCTCGGCGTGGTCTTCGACATCAGCGGCTCGATGCAGGACGACCTGACGTTCGCCCGGAGCGCGGCCATCAAGTTTCTCGGCGCGCTCCACGAGGCGCGGGACTACACGCTGGTGGAGTTCGACACCGAGATCCGCGTCGCCCGGTTCAGCCAGGCCGAGTTCCCCCGGCTCGTGGAGCGCATCCGCACCCGGCGCGCGGACGGCTACACCGCGCTGTGGGACGCCACGGGCGTGTACCTCGACGGGGCCTCGGGGCAGGAGGGGCGGAAGGTTCTCATCCTGTACACCGACGGCGCGGACAACGCGAGCAACATCCGCTTCAACGAGCTGCTCGACCTCGTGAAGGCGTCGGACGTGACGGTCCACGCGATTGGCTTCCTCGAGCATCTCCGGTCGGGCGATCGTCTGGAGTCGCGCCTGCGGATGCAGCAGGTGGCCGAGCAGACCGGGGGACAGGCGTTCTTTCCCACCTCGTTGAAGGAGCTCGATTCGGTGTACGAGCGCGTGGCGGCGGAAATTGCCGGGCAGTACACTCTAGGGTACATCTCGACCAACCCGCGGTGCATCTCGCCGCCGCACGGGTAGAAACGCT
>DAOPQX010000223.1:4026-5760 GCA_035348395.1 Vicinamibacterales bacterium
ACCAACCCGCAGGCCGACGGGACGTGGCGCAAGGTCGAGGTCAGGCTGGCGGGCGGTCGAGGGCCGAAGGGGGCGAAGGTGCGGACCCGGGGGGGCTACTACGCCCCGCTCAAGCAGGACGCCCGCGACTGAGGGCGCGCCGCTTGGTGTTCGCCGCCCTTTCGCGTACGATCGTACGGTTGTGCCCGACCGCTTCACCCTCGTCTCGGACTTCGAGCTGCGCGGGGACCAGGCCGGCGCGATTGCCGAGCTGGAGCAGGGCCTCGCGCGCGGCGACCGCCACCAGGTTCTGCTGGGGGTAACGGGGTCCGGCAAGACCTTCACCATGGCCCAGGTGATGGCGCGGGCCAACCGCCCGGCCCTCGTCATGGTGCACAACAAGACGCTGGCCGCGCAGCTCTACCAGGAGTTCCGCCGCTTCTTCCCTCACAACGCGGTCGAGTACTTCGTCAGCTACTACGACTACTACCAGCCCGAGGCCTACGTTCCGGCCAGCGACACCTACATCGAGAAGGAAGCGACGATCAACGACGAGATCGACCGGATGCGCCTCTCGGCGACCCGCTCGCTCTTCGAGCGGCGCGACGTGCTCATCGTGGCGAGCGTCTCGTGCATCTACGGCCTGGGCTCTCCCGAGGCTTACTACGGGATGATGCTGCCCCTCGAGATCGGGCAGCGGATCGAGCGCGAGCAGATCCTGCGGAAGCTCGTGGACATCCAGTACGAGCGCAACGACGTCGAGTTCGGGCGGGGCACCTTCCGGGTGCGCGGCGACATCATCGAGGTCTACCCGTCCTACGAGGAGCAGGCGGTGCGCATCGGCCTGTTCGGCGACGAGGTGGACGACCTGGTGGTGTTCGATCCGCTCACCGGGCGCACCTCCCGGCGCCACGATCGGATCGCGATCTACCCGAAGTCGCACTTCGCCACCCCACGGGAGCGCACGCGGCAGGCGATTGCCTCGATCAAGGCCGAGCTGGCGGAGCGCCGCGCGCAGCTCGAGTCGGAGGGCAAGCTGCTCGAGGCGCAGCGGCTCCACCAGCGGACGATGTTCGACCTGGAGATGATCCGCGAGATCGGCTACTGCCACGGCATCGAGAACTACGCCCGCCACCTGACCGGCCGGGCCCCGGGCCAGCCGCCCCCCACGCTGCTCGACTACCTGCCGCCCGACGCGGTCGTGTTCGTGGACGAGAGCCATCAGACGGTGCCGCAGATCCGCGGCATGTACCACGGCGACCGGTCGCGCAAGGAGGTGCTGGTGGAGTACGGCTTCCGCCTGCCCTCCGCGCTCGACAACCGGCCGCTCAACTTCGAGGAGTGGGAGAGCCGGACGCACCAGGTGGTCTTCGTTTCCGCGACGCCGGGGCCGTACGAGCTGCGCTGCTCGGGAGGCGTGGTCGTCGAGCAGATCATCCGGCCCACCGGGCTGACCGACCCGCCGATCGAGGTGAGGCCGGTGAAGGGGCAGGTGGACGACCTGCTCGGCGAGATCCGGCGGCGCGCCGAGTCGCGCGAGCGCGTGCTGGTGACGACGCTGACCAAGCGGATGGCGGAAGACCTGACGGCGTACTACCAGGAGCTTGGCGTGCGGGTGCGCTACCTGCACTCGGACATCGACACGCTCGAGCGGGTGGAGATCCTGCGCGACCTGCGGCGCGGCGAGTTCGACGTCCTGGTGGGCATCAACCTGCTGCGGGAGGGGCTCGACCTGCCCGAGGTCTCGCTGGTCGC
>DAOPQX010000224.1:0-5714 GCA_035348395.1 Vicinamibacterales bacterium
TGTGCCGCGGCGAGATCGGCGAGCGGCTGCTGCGGCCCGTTCCCGACGTCACGAGACTGCTCGACCGCCTCGAGGCGATGGGGCTGGTGGCGAGGGCGCGCGGCGGCGACGACCGCCGCTACGTGACGACCCGGATCACGAAGGCCGGCCTTGGCGTGCTCGGCGAGCTGGAGGCGGAGATCGACGCCGCGCACGCCCGGCAGTTCGCCCACCTCGGCGATGGCCGCCTGAAGACCCTCATCGGGCTCCTCGGGCAGGTACGCGACCGCTAGTGCATGCCGAACACGGGCCACCCCGGGTGGCGGAACGAGCGGCCGGCGCGGGCTTTAGGTGTTATCACACATGAACAGGAAGGACCTGGGCAACTGAGAGGAGAACTGCATGAGCACCACGATCGCGACGACCACCGACAAGACGACCTATTCCATCGACAAGGCTCACTCGGAAGTGAGCTTCCAGGTGCGCCACCTGCTCACGAGAGTGAGGGGCCGTTTCTCGGACTTCGACGGGACGATCGCCTATGACGAGGCCGCGCCCGAGCAGTCGTCGGTTCGCCTCGAGATCCGGACGGCGAGCATCGACACCAACGAGCCCGCCCGCGACAAGCACCTGCGGTCCGACGACTTCTTCGCGGCCGACCGCTTCCCGGCGATCACCTTCGCCAGCACGAAGATGGTGAAGAAGGGCGAGGACGCCTTCGAGGTGACCGGAAACCTGACGATCCGCGACGTCACCAAGGAGATCACGCTGCCCGTGACCTTCCTCGGAAAGGCCAAGGACCCCTGGGGCAACGAGCGGCTCGCCTTCGAGGTGGAGTACGCGCTGAACCGCAAGGACTACGGCCTCAACTGGAACGCCGCCCTCGAGACCGGCGGGTTCCTGGTGGGTGACGAGGTCAAGATCAGCGTGGCGGTGCAGGCCGTTCCGAGGACGTAAGCTCAAAACGCCCGGCGCAGCCCCTCCCACCGGACCGTCCACGACCCGTCGCCCGGGAAGCCGGGCGCCGGACGGTCCGGGCTCCCGTCCCAGCCGGCCGCCATCATGGCCGCGGCGTAGAGGAGCCCGCCGTTTCCGGGCAGGTAGATCGTCAGCCCGGGCCGCTGGTAGTTGTGGCCGTTCGGGCGGTACACATTCTTCGGAGCATCCATGAGCAGCGCGTCCACGGCGCGCCGCCCGTCTCCGAGCCTGGCCGCCGTCATGGCGATCATCGGGTAGTCCCAGCCCCAGGTGTCGGCCCAGCTCCAGTGCTCCCAGATCCAGTCGAAGGTGCGGCGCATGGTCGCTGGATCGACGCCCTCGCCCGGCAGCACGCCCAGGGCGCCCAGAACGGACGGATGATCCCGCGCCCACTTCGGGTCGTCGAAGCTGGCCGGCGCGGTTTCGGCGAACACGTACTTGCCGTCGTGCACGGCGAGTCCCGAGAGCTTCGTCAGCACCTCGTCCCACCGCGCCTCGCGCGCCAGCCCCAGCCGCTCGCGCCATCGCTGCGCCGCCTGCAGGCCCCAGCGCCAATAGGCCACCTCGAACGCGCAGTTCACGGTCTCGGCGGCGGGGAAGATCTCTTGCGCGCATTGGAGCGGCGGGCCGAGCACGTAGCGGCCTGCCTCTTCGTCCCAGGCCGCGTAGCTCGCCATGAACTCGGCGGTCTCGAACACCACCTCGCGGAAGCGCTCGAGCGTCTCGCGCCCGGGCCTCGCCCGGTGCACCAGTTCGGCGTAGAAGATCGGGTGCGGCTGCTGCCACACGAGCAGCGGCCCGATCGGTGACGGCGACTCGGCCCCCTCGGGACCGGTCATCTTCGGCCACCGCGCCCCCCGGTATCCCTGGCGCGCGGCCGTGCCCCGCGCCCTCGGCAGGATCCGCTGGTAATAGCCAAGGCTCCGCTCCAGCATCGGCAGGCGGTTCCAGAGCGCGAAGTGGGCGGCGTGCCACCAGTGCATCTCGAGGTGGAACTTGCCGTACCAGCTGTTGAAGGTCAGCCCGGTCTCCTGCGGCGGCAGCTCCCCCGAGCACTGGATGGCCGTCAGGTACTGCGACAGCACGATGCGGCGTTCCAGCTCGCGCCACCTCGGGTCGCGGCTGCCCGACAGGTCGATCGCTCCGCCCTCGCTCCAGAACCGCTTCCAATGCTCCCTCGCCGCGGCGAGCGTGTCGTCGAACGAGGGTGGCCCGGCATCTCCGGCCGTTGCGGCAGGCGCGAACGCCGACACGAACTCGAACGCCTCCCCACCTCCCGGTTCGACGACGAACTCGTGGCGCCCGCGCTCGACCAGCGTGCCGGACGGTCCCCACGCGGCCGACACCGAGTAGACGTCTTCATCCAGGCGCCTCGTGAGCCGGGCCGTCCGCGGTCCCGCGAGATGCACGACGGTCTGGTGCGCCTCGGGCCGTGACCAGTCGGCCGTGACGATCTCGCCGGTGCCGTACGGAAACGCCAGCCGGATCGCGAGGCGCCCTTCCCGCACGAGGGCCGATCGAACGCGGACTGCCACCGCGTCGATTGCCGGGTGACAGATGGTGATCACCTCGACCGGCTCGCCGTCGAGCGAGAACCGGCTCTCGAGGGTGCCGCTCCAGAGGTCGAGCCTCTGCTCGATGCCCGTCAGGTCGGCAGGCGCCGCGGTGCGCCCATCCTTCGTCCGAAGCTCGAAGCCGATGCGGCCGAGGTGAAGGCGATGAGGGTTGGCCCGCAGCCACTGCACCTCGGGGGTTCGGCGGTCGCCCGGGATGTCGGCGTATCCGACCTTCCGGCCGTGGCTCTCGTACTCGGTGAAGCGGTACGAGTCGATTGTCCAGCCCCCCGGGTTCGGCGCCCTGTGCCATCCCCACTGCGCGAGCGTGCCGAGCGGCACCGTCTGCTCGTAAGCCTCCGCAAAGGTCTGAAGTCCCGTCACGTCGGCCGTGAAGGCGAACTGCCCGTTCCCGATCGACAAGGGGGAGTCGGCGTCCATCGAGCGCAGCACCGGGTCGTGCCGCGACACGAGCGCCCGGCGATCGATTGGCGAAGGGGCAGGGCGGCCGGCCTCGCCGCCGAGCACCGGCACCAGCAGCAGCGGCAGCGTCGGGAGCAGCCACGGGCGGCGGAGAGCGGTCCTCATGGCGGGCCATGATACCCCGGCGGACCGGGGGGGCCGGCGCGACGCGGCGCCGCGCCGTAACGGTTGCACGCCCCGCGCGGCCCGAATATAGTTGTCGCCGGCAACGATTGGTGCGGAGGGGGCGAGCGCGACGCGGTGAGCCGCTTCGTCCTGATTCTCGGCAACCTCCTCATTTAGTTGTGGGCGCGAACATGGTGCATCGTTCCCTGGTCCTCGCGTTCCTCGCGGTGCTCGCGTGGGGGGCGGGCCTCCCGCCCCCGGCTGCCGCCGAGACCGGCTACGATTTGTGGCTCCGCTACACGCCGGTTCCAGACGCCGCGCTGTGCGACTCGTACCGCCGCTCCGCGTCCTCGGTCGTGGTGACGATCGATTCCCCGACCGGACGGGCCATCGCCGACGAGCTGCGGCGTGGCCTCGAGGGGATGCTCGGCGCGCCCATCCGCTTTTCGGCCCGCATCGAGCGGGACGGCGCGATCCTGGTCGGGACCCCGGCCGCCTCTCGCCTGATCGCGGGCTTCGGCTGGGCGGACCGCCTCGAGCGGGCCGGACACGAGGGGTTCGTGATTCGGTCGGCGTTCGCCGAGGGCCGCCGGGTCACCGTCATCGCCTCGCGCGGCGAGTCCGGCGCCCTGCACGGGGCCTTTCACTTCCTGCGCCTCCTGCAGACCCGCCAGCCGATCGAACAGCTCGACATCGTGGAGCGTCCCCGCGTCGGGCTGCGGCTGCTGAACCACTGGGACAACCTCGACGGCAGCATCGAGCGCGGCTACGCGGGCCGCTCGCTCTGGGACTGGGCGCGGCTGCCGAGAGTGCTCGATCCCCGCCTTCGCGACTACGCCAGGGCCAACGCCTCGATCGGCATCAACGGCACCGTCCTGAACAACGTCAACGCCAACCCGCGGTCGCTCACCCGCCCCTACCTCGAGAAGGCGGCGGCTATCGCCTCGGTGCTCCGCCCCTACGGCATCCGCATCTTCCTCTCGGCCAACTTCGCGGCCCCCCGCCTGCTCGGCAAGCTGCCGACCGCCGATCCTCTCGACCCGCGCGTGGCGGCCTGGTGGCGCGCCAAGGCGGTGGAGATCTACAGCCTCGTGCCCGATTTCGGCGGCTTCCTCGTGAAGGCGAACAGCGAGGGGCAGCCCGGGCCCCAGGATTACGGCCGGACGCACGCCGACGGCGCCAACGTGCTCGCCGACGCCCTTGCCCCGCACGGCGGTGTCGTGATGTGGCGGGCCTTCGTGTACTCCGAGAAGGTGGACCCCGACCGGGTGAAGCGCGCCTACATGGAGTTCGTCCCGCTCGACGGCCGGTTTCGCGACAACGTCATCGTGCAGGTGAAGAACGGCCCCCTCGACTTCCAGCCGCGCGAGCCTTTCAGCCCGCTGTTCGGCGCGACGCCCCGGACGCCGCTGATGGCCGAGCTGCAGGTGACGCAGGAGTACCTCGGTCACTCGAATCACCTCGTGTACCTCGGGACGATGTGGGAGGAGTTCTTTCGGGCTGACACGTACGCCTCTGGCCCGGGCTCGCCGGTCGCGCGCGTGGTGGACGGCACGGTGCACCGCTACCGCCGCACCGGCATCGCGGGCGTCGCCAACACGGGCAGCGACACCAACTGGACGGGCCACCACTTCGGCCAGGCCAACTGGTACTCGTACGGCCGTCTCGCCTGGAACCCCGACCTCTCGGCCGCCGCCATCGCCGACGAGTGGATCCCGATGACCTGGTCGGACGCCCCTCGCGTGCGCGAGACGATCCGCTCGATCATGCTCGGGTCGCGCGAGGCGCTCGTGGACTACTCGATGCCGCTCGGCCTCCACCACCTGATCGGCGGCGATCACTACGCCCCGATGCCCGAGAACCCCGATCCCCGCCGCGAGGACTGGTCGGCGATCTACTACCACCGGGCCGACCGCAACGGCATCGGCTTCGACCGGACGCGCCGGGGGAGTGGGGCGGTGGACCAGTACCGCAAGCCGCTGAGCGACCGGTTCGACGACCCGGCCACCTGCCCCGAGAACCTCCTGCTCTGGTTCCACCGCCTGCCCTGGGACCACACGCTCCGCTCCGGGGGCACGTTGTGGGAGGGGCTCGTGCGCCACTACGGCCGGGGCGTGGCGTCGGCGCGGTCGATGCTCTCGGCCTGGGAAGGCCTGCGGGGCGAGGTCGATCCCGAGCGCTTCGAGGCGGTGCTCGGCAAGCTGCGCATCCAGGCTTCGGATGCCGAGGCCTGGCGCGACAAGTGCCTCCGGTACTTCCAGCAGTTCAGCGGGCGCCCGCTGCCGGGAGAGGCACCTCCCGGCCCGCGCCAGGAGAGATGAGGACCCATGCCTGACCCCACGCAGAAGGTCGGTGTGAGGGAGAAGGTCGGCTACGCGATGGGGGACATCGCGACGAACTTCTTCTTCCAGTCGATGATCCTCTACCAGACCCGGTTTTACACCGACACGGTCGGGCTGTCGGCCGTGGCCGTCGGGACGATGTTCCTGGTTCTCCGGCTCGCCGACGCGCTGTTCGACCCCGCGATCGGCGCTCTCGCGGACCGGACGCGCACGCGGTGGGGCAGCTTCCGCCCCTGGCTGCTGTGGACGGCGGTTCCCTTCGGCGTGCTCTTCT
>DAOPQX010000225.1:0-5705 GCA_035348395.1 Vicinamibacterales bacterium
GCTACCGCCAGAGGGTGGCCGAGGCGCTCTTCGAGGGAATCCGCGGGTACCAGAAGTCGCTCAAGCGCGCGCTGGAAGTCTCGCGCGAAGACTAGATGGTACAATTGGCCGTGTTGTTCCAGCCGACCGTCCCACCGAACACGCCGCTGACGCCGATCATCGTGCAGCAGGTTGACGCGCCGACCGAGGAGATCGGTGTCGTCGACATCCTGGTGGGTTCGCTCGGCATCACGGGCTTGCTGCTGCTGGCCTCGGCGCTACTGGGAATCGCTACAGCGGCTGTCCTCTTCTGGCTGCGCCGGCGATACGGCGAGGAACCCGACGCCGCCTCGCTCGCCTCGGCCCAGCTCAACCTCACCCCGCACAAGAAGTAGCGCAGGCCCTACGCTTGCGATCCGTTCACGGCCCGGCGCCGCGGCCGCCTCACGCCTGGCGCGCCATCGCGGCCGCCAGCGCGGTGAGGGTGCGCACACCCACGCCGGTCGGCCCCTTCGGCAGGTAGGGGCGGGCCTCGTCGTTCCACGCGGTCGCCGCGATGTCGAGGTGGACCCACGGCAGGTCCTCGCCGGCGAACTCCATCAGGAACAACGCTGCCGTGATGGAACCGCCGTACCGTCCCCCGATGTTGACCGTGTCGGCGATCTCGCTCTTCAGCAACTCCTTGTACTCGTCCACCAGCGGCAGCCGCCAGCTGCGCTCGCCGCGCTCCTCGGCGAGGGCGCGAACGCGATCGGCCCAGTCGTCGGGGCGTCCGAACAGCCCCGTCGTCGTCTTGCCGAGGGCGATGCCGCACGAACCGGTCAGCGTGGCGACGTCGACCAGGTGCGTGGCCCCCCGCTGACGCGCGTACCACAGCGCATCACCGAGGATGAGCCGGCCCTCTGCGTCCGTGTCGAGCACCTCCACCGTGCGCCCGCTGGCGCCGCGGAGCACATCGCCCGGCTTCAGCGCCCGCCCGGACGGCAGGTTCTCCACCGACGGCACCACGCCAATCACGCGAAGCGGGATGTCGATCAGCGAGATCGCCCGCAACGCGGCCAGCACGGCGGCGCCGCCGGCCATGTCGTCTTTCATCCGGTCCATGCCGCCGGCGGTCTTGATGGAGATGCCGCCGGCATCGAAGGTGACCCCCTTCCCGACGAACCCCAGGACCGGCGACGCCGGCGCGCCGGCCGGCGCGTGCTCGACCACGATCAGTCGCGGCGGCTCGTGGCTGCCGCGCGCGACGCCGAGCAGGAGCCCCATGCCCAGCTCGTGGAGAGCTGGCTCCTCGAGCACCTCGACGCGAAGCGAGGTCCCGTCGGCCAGCGAGCGCGCGCGCTCGGCAAGCAGGCGCGGCGGCAGCAGGTTGCCGGGTTCGTTCACCAGGTCGCGCGCCAGGTTCGCGCACCGCACCACCAGTTGGCCGCGCGAGGCAGCCGAGCGGGCGCCCCCGCGTTCGGCCTCTGGCAGCCCCGGCCACACCAGCGTGACCGGGGGCATCGCCTTGCGCTCCTCCTCCGCCGTCTTGTACCGGCCCGGGTCGAACTCGGACAGCGTCGCCCCTTCGGCCCACGCCTCCGCCCAGATCGAGGCCGGGAGGCTGGCCGTGGGCCCCGTACCGGACCGGTGCAGCAGGGCGACGCTCGAGGCCCCCCTGCCCCGGGCCAGGAGCGCGCAGGTCGACGCCAGGCGCCGCGCAACGTCGGGGGTGAACTCATCCACCTTGCCCGCGCCGAGCAGCACGAGGGCATCCGCCTTGAACTCCTTCTCGTCGGCCGGCACTACGAGCGCCTCGAAGCGGCGGGCCACGAAGCCGGTCGCCGCCACCGCGCGGGCCACGCCGGCGGCGAGCGCCGGGTCGCCGGCGAGCGTGCCCGGGTCCTCGTCCTCGAACAACGGCACGGCCGCCCAGCCCGCGTGTGTCTCGCTCAGCCGCAGGAAGGAGATGGGAAAGGACGGGTCGATCGCAGGCGAGGGCATCGGAGAATTGTAGTGCCGCTTGTTGGAGGGTCACAAGCGGCGGTACAATCACTTCAACTCACCGCGAGGACCATGAAATCGAACACATTCGCGCGCTGGGCCAGGCTGGGCCTGGTGCTGGGCATCGGCGTCTTCCTCGGTGCGGGCGCCCAGGCCCAGGGCGTCGGAGAACGATCGAAGGGCAAGAAGCCCGAGCTGATCGTGCGCGCCTCGCCCATGGTCGGGTTCGCCCCGGCCAAGGTCCAGTTCCTCGCGATCCTGCAGGGCGGGGACGACGACTACGAGGAGTACTACTGCACCGGCATCGAGTGGGACTGGGACGACGACACTGTCTCGCAGTCCACGCCCGACTGCGATCCCTACGAGCCCGGTGAGAGCCGCATCACCCGGCGCTACTCGGCCACCCACGTCTTTCGGCTGGACGGGCGCTACGAGGTGAAGTTCAAGCTGAAGCGCAAGAACGACGTGCTCGCCCTGGCCAGCGTGACGATACAGGTACAGCCGGGATAGAGGTTAGTTCTCGGGCGACGCCGCAACCGGCGGCGGCGGGATCGGCGGCGGTGTGACCGGTCCCCACCCGCGGCCGTGGCGCCCGAATCGCGTCAGCAGCGCCCCGCCGAGGCCCATCGTCCACGCCACGTACTCCACCAGGAAGCCCGCGACGAGGAACAGCGCGGCCACCCACGCCAACGGGCCCCCGCCGAGCGACACCACGCGGCCGATCACCGTCAGGCCCCAGATCAGCGCGAGCCCCGCAACCACCGTCCCCACGGCGCTCGGCACGCTGCGTGACGAGCGGTCCACCACCGCGCTGGCGAAGGCCGACGCCGACCCGGCGAAGCCGAGCAGCAGTGCCAGGAAGAACGCGAGCACCGCGAAGGGGACGAGCACCAGCAGCGGGATCCCGACGATGGAGATCACCAGCACGAGGGTGCCGATCACCAGCAGGGGCACGAACAACAGCTGTGCGAAGAGCCCCGCGAGCGCGCACTTCCACGGCTCGAACCGCACGGAGTCGCGGATGCGCCCCACCGAGCCGGGCAGCAGCAGCGTCATCAGGACGGCGAGCAGGGCGAACAGCGCGATCCGGAGGAGCGTGCCCATCAGGCGGAAGCCGTGCCACGGCTCCCGATCCCAGACGGCCGGGACCGAGAACGGCCAGCGGATCGGGCGGACGCTGACGTGAGGCACCTGGAACTGCACCGAGTTGATCTGGCCCGAGACGGCGGCGCTCGGATCGCGCGACACGGCGCCGCCGACCGACGTCACGTCGCCGCGGATCTCGGCGCGGGGCCCCAGGGTGACGCCCCCGCCGACCGCGACCACCGCGTCGCTCACGCGGCCGTTGACGTAGACCGAACCGAGGACCGCCACGACCGGCCCGTTCACCTGTTCGTCGTCCTCGACGCGGATGTCGCCGCCGATGCGCACCCGCCCCTCGGTGCGGCGCTCGTACGTCCGTTCGGGAGAGGTCCGGCGCGCTGGCAGCCGCTTGGGCGGCGTCTCGGGAACAGGCGGAAGCACCGACGGCGCTTCTGGGCCGCTTTGAGGGGCGCGCCGCTCCTCGAGGAGGAGCTGCCGCCGCTCGCGCGGCTCCAGGTAAGTCAACTCGATGACCGCGTCGGCGTCACGGCCGAGCCGCTCGCGCAACTCGGCACCGGTGACCTCGGACCCGTTGATGGCGACGGTTCTGTCCCGCAGCTCGATACTGTCGACGCCTGCCCGCGGCGTTCGCGGCACGAGCACGACGCCCCCGGTCACCTCCAGCACGGTGAAGCGCCCGTGAATCGCGTCCCGCAGCCGGTCGCTTCCACTCTCCTGGACGGGTTCGGCCGGCAGGAGGTTCACGGCGGCGGTCGCGGTGGTCGCCGATGACACCAGGAGTCCGAGCAGGCTCGCGAGGACGAGGGCTCGAGAAGATGCGGCGGACATTACCAGCACTCCTTTGCGGGAGCGAGCAGACGGCGCAAGCCCACGTACCCGGCGACGGCCAGCAGAACGTTGAGCAGCAGGATGAGGGGCACCGGGCCGGTGGCGCACGCCTGGAGCACCGCCTCCCCGACCGCGGAGGCGACCGACCAGGCGGCGCCGGCGGCGGAGGCTGCCCCCCCCACGAGGCCCACGAAGCGGGCGAAGGCCGAGGCGAGCCGTGGCCCGGGGCCCGCGAGCAGTTCGAACAGGCCGGCGCCCGAGATGAACGCGATCGGCAGACCCATCAACACCATCGCCAGGCCGATCAGGAGGCGCACCGGCACACCGAGCCACGCCGCCGAGGGTTCGCGCGCGCGCAAGGCGCGTTCGACGACCAGGTCGGCGAAGCGGGCCGGCGGGGCGAGCCGCTCGGTGCTGGCGGCGAAGATCCGGGCAAAGGCCGCGTCGGCCTCGTCGAGGCGGCCGGCCATCTCGGCCTCGATCCAGCCGGGCAGTTCGGCTCCCGGGCGATGGCTGTCGCTGCTCATCACTGTCAACTCCTACGGCCCCCCGGTCCGGGCGGTTGCACGGCCGGGTTCCGGCCCCAGCCGGCGGCCTCCAGGTGGCGCGCCATTTCGGCCCGCGCCCGGTGCAGGTAACTCTTCACCGTGCCGACCGGCAGGCCGGTAACGGCCGAGATGTCGTCGTGGCTGAGGTCCTCGTGGTACCGGAGGATCACCAGGCGGCGGTACTCGGGCCGCAGGCGGGCGAGCGCGGCATCGAGGGCGCGCGCCAGCTGACGCCGCTCCGCCTCGCTGCCGGCGTCGGCGTCCGGGTCGGGGGCATTGGTGACGCGGGCCGCCAGCTCGGGCGAGTTCGGGTCGTCGGCCGACAGCTCGGAAACCGAGCGGCGCCGCAACGCGTCCACCGCCAGGTTGTGGGCGATGCGCAGGATCCAGTTGATGAACCGGTAGCGGGCATCGTAGGTGCCCAGGCGCGAGAACGCCCGGAGGAAGGTGTCTTGCGCCAGTTCCTCGGCCAGCGCGGGGTTGCGCAGCATCTGCACGAGGAGGTTGTAGACGGGACGCTGGTAGCGCGTCACCAGTCCGCGGTAGCCGTCTTCGGCGCCGGCCAGGGCCCGCTCAACCAGCTCCGCGTCGGTCAGGGCACCCGCCTTTGGGAAGCCGCGCGCACCGGGCAGGCACACCGCCTCCCGCGTGACGCGGCCGTCAAGACGACAAGACGCCGGCTCGGGCGCGAAAGTTCCACGCGCCGGTCAGAACCGCTGCGGCGTCCCCTCGATCCGCAGGGGGGCGCCGGTTGCCGCCCGCACCTGCTCGATCGACGTCCCCTCGGCGATCTCCTGCAGTAACAGGCCGTCCGGGGTGACCTTGATGACCGCCAGCTCGGTCACGATGGAATCGACGACCCGCGCGCCGGTGAGCGGAAGGCGGCAGCGCTCGAGGATCTTGTGGCCCCCGTCGCGGGTGGTGTGCTCCATCGCCACGATCACGCGCCGGGCGCCGACCACCAGGTCCATCGCCCCTCCCATGCCCTTGACCATCTTGCCGGGGATCATCCAGTTGGCGAGGTTCCCCTCCTGGTCAACTTCGAGCGCCCCCAGCACCGTGAGGTCGATGTGCCCGCCGCGGATCATGGCGAACGAGTCGGCGCTGCTGAAGTAACAGCACCCGGGCGTCTCGGAGATCGTTTCCTTCCCCGCGTTGACCAGGTCGGGGTCCACCTGCGACTCGAGGGGGTAGGGCCCCACGCCGAGCATGCCGTTCTCGGAGTGCAGGGTGATGTGCACGCCGGGCGGGACGTGGTTGGCG
>DAOPQX010000226.1:0-5705 GCA_035348395.1 Vicinamibacterales bacterium
GCGCTGGCCGACGCCGAGATGGTTCTTCCGACCGCGTTGACCACCCTCTTCCCCTGGTGGTTGGCGGGGATCCTGCTCGCGGGCGCGGTGGCGGCCATGGTGTCAACCGCCGAGAGCATGCTGATCGTGGCGGGGACCTCGATCAGCCAGGACGTCTACAAGGGGCTCATCAAGAAGGGCCAGGCCCCCGACGCCCGCCTGCTCGCCATCTCGAGGGCTTCGACCTTCGCGGTCGGCGTGCTCGGCCTCGGCCTCGCCCTCACCACCGAAAGGCTGATCTACTTCATCGTCTCGTACGCGTGGGCCGGCATCGGCTGCTCGTTCGCGCCGGCCGTGCTGCTGTCGTTCTACTGGGATCGCTTCACGTCACTCGGCGTGGTCACGGCGCTCGTCACGGGCCTGGTCACCACGATCGTCTGGATCGCAACCGGCTTCGACCAGCGCCTGACCGCGATGGCGGTGACCTTCTTCGTGTCGATGGGAGCGGCCGTGCTGGTGACGTTGGCCGTGCCAAGGAACAGCAGGCAGCAGACAGTTCGCAGCTGACAGCGGGTCACGCTGCGGCTCCGCGTTGAACGTGATGATGGACGTGGTGCGGTTTCTTGATGGGGGTATCACGGCGTGTTGAGCATGACCATGAAGACACTTGCGCTGGCGGCCGTGATCGGCCTGGCCGCAGGCACCGCGTCGGCGGACGTCCACCAGTTCACGCCCAAGGCGGGCGTGCAGACCTTCGCCGTCCGCCCGCCGGTGCTGAAGGTCAGGCCCGGCGACACCATCGTCTCCCCCACCTTCTCGCTCCCTGGCGACTACTACGAGAGAGACGGCGGGGCGTGGCCGGGCGAGGTCGGCCCCTTTCACGTCGAGGGGGCCGCGCCCGGCGACACGCTGGTGGTGCGGATCCTGAAGGTCGAGCTGAACCGCGACACGGCGGTTTCGGCGATTCGCCCGGGCGGCCTGAGCGCGCTCGCCACCGACGGGCGCCTGCGCCTGCTGAACGACCCCCTGCCGTCGCGCCGCTTCGTCTGGCAGCTCGATCGGAAGCGGAACGTGGGAATCCTCGGCCTTCCCGGGTCGGCGTCGAAGCGCATCGAGATCCCGCTGGCCCCGATGGTGGGGCGGGTCGCGGTCGCGCCGGCCGGCGAGGAGGCCTTCGGCGGGCTGTGGCCGGGAGCGTTCGGCGGCAACATGGACGTGCCCGACGTCCGCGAGGGGGCGACCGTCTTCCTCCCGGTCTTCCACGAGGGCGCGCTCTTCTACTTCGGCGACATCCACGCCGCCCAGGGCGACGGCGAGGTCTGCGGTTCGGGCCTCGAGACGACGGGCGTGGTGACGATGCAGTTCGAGCTGGTCAAGGGCAAGCGGATCGCCTGGCCGCGCATCGAGGATGCGACCCACATCATGGTTGCGGGCAGCGCGCGCCCGCTCATCGACGCCTTCCGCATCGCGCACGTCGAGCTGATCGACTGGCTCGCGGCCGAGTACGGCTTCGACCGCATCGAGGCCTACCAGGTGGTCTCCCAGGCGGGCACCGCCCGGATCGGCAACGTCGTCGATCCGCTGTACACGGTGGCGGCGAAGTTCCCCAAGGCGCTGTTGCCGCAGAGGAAGTGAGAGGAGCGGGGCCCGGGGGGCCTTGCCGAAGCGAGGCAACTTGACGGCCCGAGGCGGCGAATGCTCTGCTTGATCGGGGTTCAGCCCTTTGATCCGGGCCCGGTTCACCTCGACAGGAGGCTTACGATGGCGGCGTCCCGTCTTGCGCGCGTGTTGGTGACGATGCTCTGCGCGGCAGTCGCCGTGCCGGCGATGCCCGCGGCGGCCCAGCAGGGGCAGCAGCCCCAGCAGGGGCAGAAACAGTACGAGCCCGAAGTCGGGCAGGCGGGCAAGGACGTGGTGTGGGTGCCAACCTCCGACGCCCTCGTCGAGAAGATGCTCGACCTTGCCGAGGTGACGGCGAAGGATTACCTGATCGACCTCGGGTCGGGTGACGGGCGCACGGTGATCGCGGCGGCCAAGCGGGGCGCGCGGGCGCACGGGATCGAGTACAACCCCGACATGGTTGCACTCTCGAAGAAGAACGCCGAGGCGGCGGGCGTGAGCGACCGGGCCACCTTCGAGAAGGCCGACCTCTTCGAGGCCGACTTCTCCAAGGCCACCGTCATCACCATGTTCCTGCTCCCCTCCATCAACATGAAGCTCCGGCCGACGCTGCTCGAGCTGAAGCCCGGCACCCGCATCGTCTCCAACACCTTCACGATGGAGGACTGGGAGGCGGACGAGACGGCGACGGCAAGCGAGGGCTGCACCAGCTGGTGCAACGCGCTGCTGTGGATCGTCCCCGCCCGCGTCCAGGGCACCTGGCAGACGCCGCAGGGCCGGCTGCGAATCACCCAGACGTTCCAGACGGTGAGCGGGTCGCTCAACAGCTCCGGCACCACCACCGCGATCACCGGAAAGCTTCGCGGCGACCAAATCACTTTCACCGCCGGGAAGCGGCAGTACACGGCGCGGGTCAACGGGAACACCCTGGAGGGGACCGTGACCGCCGCCGACGGCCAGGCGCAGCCGTGGAAGGCCACCAAGGTGGTCGCGACGAGCGGCACTCCGAGGCCTTGACTCCATGCCGAGCGATCCCCGCACCCTGGAGGCCCTGCGGATCGACCGGGAGGCGAAACAGCCTGGCAGCCGCCCCGGCCTGCTCTGGGGGGCGCTAGCCGCCCTCCTCCTCCTGGCCATTGCCGCCGGCTGGTACTTCTGGGGCGCACCGGGCCCTGTGGAAGTGCGGGCCGTGACGGTCGAGCAACCATCCCAGGGGCCCGGAGCGGGCACGGTCCTGAACGCTTCGGGCTACGTGACGGCCCGGCGCCGGGCCACGGTCTCGTCGAAGGTCACCGGGCGCGTCGTCCAGGTGCACGTCGAGGAAGGCATGGACGTGCGCCGAGGGCAGGTGCTCGCGCGCCTCGACCCAACGACCGCCGAGCGCGCGCTCGCCCTCGCCGAGGCCGAGCTCGGGGCGGCCCGCAGAGCCGTCGCCGAGTACGAGGTCCGGCTCGACCAGGCACGGCTCAATGCCGGGCGCGTGCAGCAGCTCTCTGCCGAAGGGATCGCCACGAAGGCCCAGCACGACGATGCGGACGCCGAGGTCAAGGCGCTCCAGGCGCGCCTGGCGCTGGCCGCCGAGCAGGTTCGCGTATCCGAGCGCCAGGTCGCCCTCCGCCAGGCCGATCTCTCCGACACGGTCATCGTGGCGCCCTTCTCGGGGGTCGCGATCTCGAAGGACGCGCAGCCGGGCGAGATGATCTCCCCCGTGTCGGCCGGAGGCGGCTTCACCCGCACCGGCATCTGCACGCTCGTGGACATGGAGTCGCTCGAAATCGAGGTCGACGTCAACGAGAGCTACATCCACCGGGTGGCAGCCGGCCAGCGCGTCGAGGCGGTGCTCGACGCTTACCCCGACTGGCGCATCCCGGCCCACGTGATCACGATGGTCCCGACCGCGGACCGCCAGAAGGCGACGGTGCTGGTGCGCATCGGCTTCGACCGCGCGGCGGCCGCCGGGACGTCCGGGCCGGCAGAGCGGGAGGCACCGCTCGACCCGCGGATCCTGCCGGACATGGGGGTGAAGGTGGCGTTCCTGGGCGCCTCGCCGCCGCCGGGAGCGTCGCCCTCTGCGCCCTCGCCGCGCGTCCCGGCTGCCGCGGTGCGCACCGACGGCGGCTCGACGGTGGTCTTCGTGGTCAAGGACGGGCGCGCCGAGCGCCGCGCCGTCCGCACCGGCTCCACGGCGGGCGAGATGGTCGAAATCATGTCCGGTCTCACCCCCGGCGAGCGCATCGTCATCGAATCCCCGGCGCCCCTGAAGGACGGCCTCGCCGTCGTCGTCCGGTAACGGTGTCGAGTTCACCACAGAGGCACAGAGACACAGAGACGACGGACGCCATGGGATTGAATCAGATGACCGAGCAGGTCATTGGCGCCGCAATCGAGGTTCACCGCGCGTTGGGCCCGGGGCTTTTGGAGTCCGCCTACGAGGAATGCCTCTCCTACGAACTGACCCTTCGTGACGTTCCGTTTCGTCGGCAGATCCCTCTGCCATTGGTGTACAAAGGTGCGAAGCTGGACTGCGGTTACAGGCTAGACCTGCTGGTTGCGGACGCGCTGGTCGTCGAGATCAAGACCGTCGAGCATCTGGATCCCATTCACATTGCGCAGGTGCTCACGTACCTGAAGATGGGGGGCTGGCCTCTGGGGCTGATATTCAATTTCAACCTCGCCGCCCTCAAGAACGGGATCAAGCGGGTCATAAACGGATCACTGGAGGCCGCTGCGCAGGGCCTTCCGAAGGCCTGATGGTTCCTTGTCTTGTCTCTGTGCCTCTGTGCCTCTGTGGTGAACGTGATCTCAAATGCAGCGGGACAGCGTGACCGTGATGTGAAGGGAGGCTGCGCGTGGTGGAGCCGCTGGTCCGGACCGTTGGCCTGCACAAGGAGTTCCGCCGCGGGAGCGAGCGGATCGACGTGCTGCAGGGGGTCGATCTCGAGGTGCAGGCGGGCGAGTTCCTCGCGCTGATGGGGCCCTCGGGGTCGGGAAAGACGACTCTCCTCAACCTGCTCGGCGGCCTCGACCGGCCCACGCGGGGCGAGATCACCGTCGGCGGCGAGCGGATCGACACGATGTCGTCTGGGGCGCTCGCCCGCTGGCGGGCGGCGCACGTCGGCTTCGTCTTCCAGTTGTACAACCTCCTGCCGATGCTCACCGCCGAGCGGAACGTCGAGCTGCCGCTGCTGCTCACCCGGCTCTCGCGGGCCGAGCGGCGGCGGCACGTGGAGGCGGCGCTGCGCGTGGTCGGCCTGTCCGACCGGGCCCGCCACTATCCCCGCCAGTTGTCCGGCGGCCAGGAACAGCGCGTCGGCATCGCCCGCGCGGTCGTCATCGACCCGACGCTGCTGCTGTGCGACGAGCCGACCGGCGACCTCGACCGCAAGTCGGGCGAGGAGGTGCTCGACCTGCTGCAGGCGCTGAACCGCGCGAACGGCAAGACGATCGTCATGGTCACCCACGATCCCCACGCCGCCGCCCGCGCGGGCCGCGTGCTCCACCTGGAAAAAGGCGTGCTGACCACGGAGCCGGCTGTATGAGGCTGCTGCCGCTGCTCTGGAGCAATTTGAGGCGGCGCAGGATCCGGACGCTGTTCACGCTCCTGTCGATCGCCGTCGCGTTCATTCTCTTCGGCTACCTGCTCGCCATCGAGGCGGCCTTCTCCATGGGGGTCGAGCTGCTGGGCAACGAGCGGCTGGTCGTCATCCACCGCGTGTCGCTGATCCAGCTGCTTCCGATCAGCTACCAGGAGCGGATGCGGCAGGTGGACGGCGTGGTGGACGTCTGCCACCAGACCTGGTTCGGCGGCATCTACCAGGACCCGAAGAACTTCTTCATGCAGATCCCGGTGGACGCGGAGTGCCACCTCCGGATGTTCCCCGAGTTCAAGCTGCCCGCCGACCAGCGTGCCGCCTGGCTCGCCGACCGGCAGGGGGCCATCGTGGGCCGCGCGACCGCCGACCGGTTCGGGTGGAAGGTGGGCGACCGCATCCCGCTGCAGGCGACGATCTGGCGGAAGAAGGACGACTCGTCGAACTGGGAGTTCAACCTGCGGGGCATCTACGACGCCGACACGCCCGGCACCGACACCTCGCAGTTCTTCTTCC
>DAOPQX010000227.1:0-5703 GCA_035348395.1 Vicinamibacterales bacterium
CGGCAGGTTGACGTCGAGCCCGCGCTGCATCATCGGCGCGGTGACCATGAAGATGATCAGCAGCACCAGCATCACGTCCACCAGCGGGACCACGTTGATCTCGCTCAGCGACGAGGCCACGCGGCGGCTCCGGCCGCGCCCGCTCCCGCCGTTCGTCTCGATCGGCTGGACCTTCGGCATCGGCCTAGGTGAAGTTCCTCTCCGCGATGTTGAGGAACTCGAGCGAGAAGTCGTCCATCAGCGAGGCCAGCCTCTTCACCCGGTTCGCCAGCGCGTTGTAGAAGTAGACGGCCGGGATCGCCGCGAAGAGCCCCGCCGCCGTCGCGATCAGCGCCTCGGCGATGCCGGGGGCCACCACGGCCAGGTTGGTCGACGAGGTGCGCCCGATCCCCTCGAACGCGATCATCACCCCCCACACCGTTCCGAACAAGCCGATGAACGGCGTGATGCTCGCCGTCGTGGCCAGGAACGGCACCCGGCTCTCGAGCTTGTTCACCTCGGCCGCAGAGGCCCTCAACAGCGCCCGGTCCACCGCCTGCAGGCTGTGAAGCGTCGGCCGGACCGCCGTCGCCCCGGTCACCGCCGCCCCGGCCGGCTGCCGAAGCTGGGCGTTCAGCTCCGCGTACCCCGCCTGGAAGATCCCCACCAGCGGGCTGTCCCCGAGCGTCTTGCAGACCGCCTGCACCTCGGAAAACTTGCTGCTCTTGCGGAAGACGTCGAGGAAGGTGGACGAGTGCCGCTCCGCCCGCCGGAACACCCAGAGCTTGTAGAGGATGATGCTCCAGGACACCACGGAAAAGACGAGGAGGATCAGGAGAACGACTTTGGCCGCGAGGCTCGACCGCAGGATCAGTTCGATGACGTTGCCGCCCAGCCCGGGTTCGGGCGCGGCAGGGCCCTGTACCTGGAGGGCAAGGACCAGGTCTCCAAGCGTGCGCAAACGTGCCTCCGCTTCATGGTGGACGCGCCGCTGGGACAGCGCAGTTCGCCCTAGCGTAGCACGGGGGCGAAACCCTGTCAAAAGCATGATACGATTGCATTTCCCGGCTTTCTGGCGTCTTCGCCCCTGTCCCTCGGGGAGCCCGCATGCTGCGGCACCTGGCAATCCAGAACCTCGCGGTCATCGAGGCGGCCGCCGTCGATTTCGAGCCCGGCCTGAACGTCCTGACCGGCGAGACCGGCGCCGGCAAGTCGATCCTCGTCGAGGCGCTCGGCCTGCTGCTCGGCGCCCGCTCGTCGCCCGACCTGGTCCGGACGGGCGCCGACGCCGCTTCCGTCCAGGCTGTTTTCGACGACCCCGCCGGGGCCGAGCTGATCCTCGGCAGGGAGGTGACCGTCTCGGGCCGCAGCCGCGCCTTCCTCGACGGCCGGCTGGTTCCCGCCACCTCCCTCCGGGAGGCCGCGAGCCGCCTGGTCGACCTGCACGGCCAGCACGAGCACCAGGCGCTGCTCGACCCCGACACCCACCTCGACCTTCTCGACCGGTTCGCCGAGGTCACCGCGGCGCGTGCCGAGGTCGCCGATTGCTTCGCCGAGCTGCGCCAGGCGCGCGACGAGCTGTCCCGGGCGCGCCAGCTCGAGGAGCAGCGGGCCGCGCGCACCGAGATCGTCGAGTTCCAGCTCGCCGAGCTTGGACGCGTGGCACCCCGCCCCGGCGAGGACGCGGAGCTCGCGTCGCTCAGGACGCTGCTCGCGAGTGCCGAACGGGTGCGCCGCCTGTCGGACGAGAGCTACGCGCTCCTCTACGACCGCGACGACGCCGCCCTCGGCTCGCTGGGACAGGTGTGGAAACGGCTTGCCGAACTGGCAGCGCTCGACGCCCGTTTCCTGCCCCACCTCGAACAGAAGGACGCGATCAAGGCGCAGCTCGAGGACCTGGCGGCCCTGCTGCGCGGTTACGCGGCCAGCCTCGACGCCTCGCCCGCCCGGCTGCAGGAGGTCGAGGACCGGCTCGCCGCCCTCGAGCGCCTGAAGCGCAAGCACGGCCCGACGCTCGACGACGTGCTCGAGCGGCACCGCGCGCTGCGCGCGGAACTGAAGGCGCTCGGCTCGGCAGGGGAGCGTGCCGCCGAGGCGGAGCAGCGCCTGGCCGCCGCCACCGAGCGGTACCTGCGCATCGCCGCCACGCTGTCCGACGCACGCCGCCAGGCCGCCGGGCGCTTCTCGCGCGCCCTCGAGCGCCAGCTGGCCGACCTCGCGATGAACGACACGCGCTTCGAGGTGCGGTTCGCCGACGGCCACCCCGGGCCAGAGCGCTGGACGGCCCGCGGCACCGATCTCGCAGAGTTCTATGCTTCACCGAACCCCGGAGAAGAGCTGCGGCCCCTCGCGCGAATCGCCTCTGGCGGTGAGATCTCCCGGGTGATGCTGGCGATCAAGAACCTGGCGTCGCTCGACCAGCCGGGGAAAACGCTAATCTTCGACGAGGTCGATGCCGGAATCGGCGGACGTGTCGCCGACGCGGTGGGCCGGAAGCTGCGGAAGCTGGGGGAGTCGTACCAGGTGCTGTGCATCACGCACCTGCCGCAGATTGCCGCGTGCGGCCACGCCCACTACCGGATCGAGAAACGCGTGTACCGCGGCCGGACGACAACCAGGGTCGAACGGCTCGACCGGGCCGGCAGGGAAGAGGAGCTGGCGCGGATGATCGGCGGCGAGACGGTTTCGGCTGCCGCGAAGGCCAACGCGCGCGAGATGCTGAAGACCCGGTCGGCACCGTGGTAGGGGCGAAAGCGATAATAAGGCGAAAGGCGAAAGCGAAGTTCTGGCGAAAGCGAAAGTAGCGGCGGCGGGGCATGGCTCAGGGCTGTACATGAAGTACTTAGTTGAGACTTTCGGCTGCCAGATGAACGTCCACGACTCCGAGCGAATCGCGGGGTTGCTGGAGCAGGCGGGGCATGAACCGGCAGACGATGAGCAGGACGCGGAGCTGGTGATCCTGAACACGTGCAGCGTCAGGGAGCACGCCGCCGAGAAGCTGTTTTCGCGCCTCGGCGAGCTGCGCGCGGTCACCGGCCGCCACGGCCAACACCCGCTCCTCGCGGTCGCGGGCTGCGTGGCCCAGCAGGAAGGCGAGCGCCTGCTTGCCCGGGTCCCATACGTGGACCTGGTGATCGGCACCCAGGCCGTCAGGCGCCTGCCCGACCTTGTCGAGGCGCTCCACCGCTCGGGCCGGCAGCAGGTCGACGTCCGGGCGTACGAGGATCCAAGCTTCCCGCTCGGCATTGCCCGCCGCTCGGATCCGGTGCGGGCCTACGTCACCATCATGGAGGGGTGCAACGATTACTGCTCGTTCTGCGTGGTGCCTTACACCCGCGGGCACGAGCGGATGCGGCGAAAGGCCGAGATTCTCGACGAGGTGGCCGAGGCGGTGGCCGGCGGGCGCCGTGAGATCCACCTGCTCGGGCAGATCGTGAACCACTACCAGGCTCCCGACGACCCGGCCTGCGATTTCCCGGCCCTGCTCGAGGCCGTGGACGCCGTTCCCGGGGTTCAGCGCATCCGTTTTGCCAGCCCGCACCCGCGGCACGCCAGCGATCGCCTCGTCGAGGCCATCCGCGACCTGCCTCGCGTCTGCAAGCACCTGCACCTTCCGGTGCAATCCGGCTCGTCGCGCGTGCTCGCGGCCATGCGGCGGCGGCACACGCGCGAGGAGTACCTGGCGCTCGTCGGCCGGCTGCGGGACGCCGTGCCGTCGATCGCGATCTCGACCGACATGATCGTGGGGTTTCCGGGCGAGACGGCAGACGACTTCGAGGAGACGCTCTCGCTGGTTCGCCAGGTGCGCTTCCAGGCGATGTTCTCGTTCAAGTACTCGCAGCGCCCGAACACGCTGGCCGCCAAGCGCCTCGAGGACGATGTCCCGGAGGAGGAGAAGGGAAGGCGGCTCTGGGCGCTGCAGCAGGAGCAGCGAGAAATCCAGCTGGCCCTCAACCGTCAGATGGTCGGGACGGAGGTTGAGGTCCTGGTGGACTCACTGAGCCGGCGGCGGACCGACGAGGTCTCGGGCCGCACAACAGGGAACGTGGTCGTGAACTTCGCGGCGCCCCGTTCCACGATCGGGAGTTTGGTGCGGGTGCGGATCACGGATGCGGGGGCGAACAGCGTGAAAGGGGCGTGCAGCGAGCCCACCGTTTCCTGGTCCGCCGGAGGCGGGCAGGGGTAAGATGGGCTCACGCAGCCGGCGGAGACTGGAGCAGCCATGCAGATCGAGATGACGATCAAGGGGCTGGTGGTGGACCCCATCACCAACATGCCCATCATCGTGCTGCGAGACGCGGAGGGGCAGCGGGTGCTCCCGATCTGGGTGGGCATCTTCGAGGCGAACGCGATCGCCCTGAGGATCGAGAACATCTCCACGCCGCGGCCGATGACCCACGACCTGCTTCGCAACGTGATCGAAGACCTGAACGGGGTCGTCCGGAAGATCGTGGTGTCCGACCTGAAGGACAACACCTTCTACGCGCTGATCTACGTGGAAGTGGGCGGGCAGACGCTGGCGATTGACTCGCGCCCGAGCGATGCCATTGCCCTGGCCTTGAGGGCGGACGCGCCGATCTTCGTCGAGGAGACGGTGCTCGACAACGCCAAGGGAATCGACTTCAGCACCGACAAGGCCGACTCGGAACGGCTCCAGAAGTGGCTCGAGAGCCTCGATCCAGAGGAACTCGGCAAGTACAAGATGTGAGGGCCCCGGCCGAGGGCTCATTTTGCCGCGGCGCCGCCCAACCGTTTGACACGCCCCCCCAGCGTCTCTAGAATAGCGCTGCCTCACCCGCGCACACGCTGACGCTACGCCTCATGATCCTCGCAATCGCCAACCAGAAGGGGGGCGTGGGGAAGACGACCACGGCGATCAACCTCGGGGCCGCTCTGGCCTTCCGGGGCCACAAGACGCTGCTGATCGATCTCGATCCCCAGGCCAACTCCACGATGTCCTACACGGACCTGCGGGACATCCACCGCAGCCTGTACGACGTTCTTGCCGAGGACAACTGCCCGCTCCTCGACATCGTCGTGCCGACCTCCGTGCCGAACCTGTCGATCGTTCCGGCGCGGATCGGGCTGGCAAAGCTCGAGGCGCGGCTGGCGGGGGAGGTGGACGCGCACTACAGGCTGAAGGACCGCCTCGAGCCGGCCGCACGCGTCTTCGACACGATCGTGGTGGACTGTCCACCGGCGCTTGGGCTGCTGACGGTGAACGCGCTGGTTGCGGCCACGCACCTGATCATCCCGATCCAGTCGTCGTATTACGCGCTCGAGGGAACCGACGACCTCCTCGAGACTGTGGAAAAGGTGCGAAGCCGGGCCAACCCTGGGCTCGATCTGATCGGGGTGCTGATTACCATGCACGACCGCCGGACGTCGCTGGCGCGGGACATCCGCGGCCAGATTCAGAAGGTCTTCGGCCCGAAGGTGTTCAAGACGGTCATCACCAAGAGCGTGCGCCTCGAGGAAAGCCCGGCGTACCGGGAATCGATCTTCACGTTCGCGCCGAACTCGTCGGGCGCGACCGAGTACTATTCGCTCTGCGAGGAGGTCATGGAACGTGCCTAGGCGAGGGTTGCCCGAGACGATTCGGATGCGTCACGACGAGCATTACGTCGAGGCCCTGACCGCCGGCGTGGGAGCGCCGATCGGCCGGATGGTCCCGATCGAGCAGGTGAGCCCGAACCCGTCGCAACCGCGGCAGGTGATGGGCGA
>DAOPQX010000228.1:0-5687 GCA_035348395.1 Vicinamibacterales bacterium
CGGTACGAGATCGCCTCGGTTGCTCTCGAGGACTACGTGGCAGGGGTCGTCGCGGCCGAGGCGCCCCCGGCGTCTCCGGAGGCAGCATCGAAGGCGCTGGCGATCGTCGCCCGCACCTTCGCGCTGGCCAACCGGGAGCGCCACGGCGCCGAGGGCTTCGACCTCTGCGACCTGACGCACTGCCAGGCGGTGACGACGCCCACGGCGTCCTCGCGCGCAGCGGCCCGGGCCACCGGCGGCCTGGTGCTGCGATTTCGTGGTGAGCTGGCGCAGGTGTTCCACAGCGCTTCCTGCGGCGGGCACTCGGAGCGTCCCTCCGCGGTGTGGCCTGGCGCGATCGACCCGCCGTACCTTGTCTCTCGGCCCGAGCCGGCCTGCCGTCTCGACTCCACCTGGACGACCGACGTGAGCGCCGCGCAGGTGACCGCGGCCCTGCGAGCGGCAGGCTTGCGGGGCGAGGCTCTGCGATCGCTGCGGGTGGCCGCGCGCACGCCGTCAGGCCGGGTAGCCGCCGTCGAGGCCGGCGGCTTCGACCCTGGCGTCATCTCGGCCGAGTCGTTCCGGCTTTCGCTGGGGCGGACGGCCGGGTGGCACCTGCTGAAGAGCACCGCGTTCGAGATCCAGCGACGGGCCAGCGGCTACCGCTTCACCGGGCACGGGCGGGGGCACGGCGTCGGCTTGTGCATGGAGGGGGCGGTTCGCCTCGCGAGGCAAGGCGTTGGGGCCGCCGCCATCCTGCGGCACTACTTCCCGGGCTTGGATGCCGACATGCCGAGCGCCCGTGGGACCGTCGAGCCAGGCACGCGCTCCTCGATTCAAGTGTTCGTGCCATCCGGGGAAGAGGCGGCGCGGGAGCCCATTCGACGGATGGCGCGGGAGGCTCTCGCCGCGGTGTCCGCCGCGGCGAACCTGCCGGGGCCCGCCTCCATCCGCCTCGTCTTCCACCCAACCGTGCAGGCCTATGCGCGCGCGACCGGCCTCCCGTGGTGGACGGCGGGCGCCGCGCGCGGCGAGAGCATCGACCTGCTGCCACCCGCTGCGCTGCGCCGCCGCGGCCTGCTCGAGCGAACGATCCGCCACGAGATCGCACACGCCGTCATCGGCAGTCGCCTGGCGGGCCGACCCCTGTGGATCCAGGAGGGCGCGGCCATGTTCCTGGCCGGAGAACTTGACGAGGTAGAGAGGCGCGGCACGCCGGACGGCCGCGCGAACGTCCGTTGCCCGGGCGACGCCGAGATCACCGGCGCCTCGTCTGCAGACGCGCTGAAGCAAGCCTACCGCCGTGCCGCAGCCTGCTTCGCCCGCGAGCTGCGGGCCGGACGGCGGTGGAACGAGATCGGCGAGGTCAGTACATCGACCCGATGAGGATTGCCGCGGCAATCGAGCCCGCCACCGGCGCCAGGGCGGCGAACCTGCCGGGTGCCGCCGAACCGGTTGCGCGTCGAAGGCCCACGATGGCCAACCCGACGGCGGCGCCGACCGCGGTCATGTTCGCGGGGCCGGGCAAGATCCCGGCCGCGTAGAGCGCCACGCTGCCGGCCAGGGGCCAGACGGCGACCGCCAGGCCCCTCGCAAGAGAGCGGACGAGCCGGCGCAACGAGCCGAGCCGTCCTCCGCGTGCGGCCGCGCCGGAACGATTGACCCCTCGAGAGAAGGCTGCGCCGATCGTCACACTTGTCAGCAGATAGAGCAGCGCAGCCAGCACGAGTGCCCGCCCGAGCTGCCATGCGGCCGCCAGGTGGTACGAGCCCTTCAACAGGCGGACGAGCCAGTTCATCACCCAGGTCGGGTTCGACCCTTGCCATTCCCGTTCGTCGAGCCGGGCCTGCATCCGCTCGCGCATCGAGACGAAGCGCGAGACGAGCTCTGGCGTCATCCCGGGAACCGACGCTAGGTCCTCGACCCGATCGAACGCGCCCCGCTCGTCCCGCGCCTTCACGATCGACGCCGCGAGCGCCGCGTCCACGCCGGGCACCGACCGAAGGTCGGCGGCGTCTGCGGCATTGAGGTCGAAGGTGAACGGCGAGGGAACCAGGAAGTAGCGGTAGACGCCCATCCCGAGGGAGACCCGCGGCACGACGAGCCACAACGGCCGGCCGAGGTTCCCGTCGAGCCGCACTTCTCCCGACAGCAGGCGCTCGCGAAGCCACGGCAGGTAGCCCGGATCGGCGTGCCTCGAGAAAGCGGCGCGCTCCACGGTGACCCCCCGCGTCACGTCGAGGAAAACGTCGTAGACGATCGCCGCCTCGTCCGGGAACGTCGCCGCGTACCCCTTCACCAATTCGACGAGCGGCCAGTCGCCCCAGCTGAACGCGTGGTGCAGGACGTGGAAGATCTTCAGGTAGGCGTTCTCCTCGGGCGAGATCAGCGCCGAAGGGCCCAGGCTGACGAGGGGGCCGGCCTGAGTGTCGGGCAGGAAAGGCGCGTAGAACGCCGGCTCCCGATAGCTTCGTCGAAGCCGCTCGTCCGAGGCGAGGCGGTGGAAGAAGGTGGCGACGAGCCCCTCGCTGGCCAGCGCGCGGGCGCCGCTCTTCAGCGGGCCGTCCGAAGACGGCGGCATGACGTCGCGATACATCCGGGCCTCGAACGGAGGCCGGCTGCCGGCAGCGAGCGCGGGCGGGAGCACGAGGTCGTGGATGAACAGGTTCGACCGCACACCCTCTTCGCGCAGGCGCTGTTCGCCGGGTCCCTGCCACCTGAGGAACCGCAGGTTCGCGGGACAGATCCCGCAGCCCTCGATCTGCTCCCGGGCGAACCGGTCGTACCACACTCGTTCCGGAGGTGCCGATGTCTCGTCGCCATGGGCGTTTCGCCTGTGATCAGTGGCACAGGCGTCTCGCCTGTGATCAGTGGCACCGGCGTTTCGCCTGTGATCAGTGGCACAGGCGTCTCGCCTGTGATCCTCGCCACTTGCCTTCTTGCGATGGTGGTCCACCGCCATCGGCTGGAAGTGCTCGCCCCACCCCTCCACGAATGCGAGCCAACCGTCGGTCCTCACCGTCGTGAAGTGAACGCCCGTCGAGGCCCTGCGTGGAGCCGGTCCGGCCAGCGCTCCCATGATCAGGTGGCCGAGCTCGTGCGCGTGGATCGCGACGAGACCATCGTTGTCGGATGGATCGAAGTCACCCTCTTCCACGACGAGATCCACGAACGGTGTTTCCGGCATCTGCCTGACCGTGCCGCCGGGTTCCTCGAGCCAGAAGCCCTCCACGGGAAAGCCGCCCTGCCGATCCGACAGGAACAGGTAGGACGGCCGTTCGAGCGAGGCACGCCGCTCGGGCGACAGGCCGGGGTTGCGCAACAGGACGGTTCGCGCAAAGCGGTCGAGCCTTAGGACGAACTGGGAGTAGCCGGCGCGATCGGCCATCACCTGCGCGGCGCGTCGCGCGATCTCGTCGCGCCGCACGTCGGCGGCCACCAGCACGTCGCCGCTCGACCCGTCCGGTGTGCCCCTGCTACTCCTCCTCAGGAGCACGATGGGAACCGAATCCCCCGTGTCGGGAAGCTGGCCGGCGGCAGGGCATGGAAGTGACAGGAGGACAGCGAGGAGGGCGATGAGGCGCACGACATCTAGGACGCAGTGAAAGAGGGAAGAGTTCCGTGCGGAGCGAACATTGTCAATAGTGAGCGCCGTGTCAGGGGAGGCGCAGGCGGTTGGCGAGCAACAGGGCGAGCGTCCAGCCGATCGTCGCAAGGAGGTACAGGGCGCCCAGCTTGGTGGCCACGAAGAGAACCTCGGCCCACGAGGGCGAGACCCAGCTTGGACGCCAGTAGGCCGCCTGCCACGGGAGCCAGGCGAACACGACGATCAGCGCGAGCAGGCCCAGCAAAGCACGCGGCGAGACGGCTGCGCGGAACCAGCGACGTCCCAGTCCGCCCCTCATGCCGCCATCTTCCGCTCGCGCTTCACCCGCCGGCTCTTCCCGCACCAGCGCGGCGAACAGCGCGAGCGCCAGCGAGAGCCCCAACACCCAGCGAACGAAGGCGGTGGCCCACCTCACGGCTGCGTGCAGCCAGCCGGCGTCGGTCCAACCCAGGCGCGCGATCAGCCAGGCATCGATCTCTCCGCGCGCCGACGCCCACCATCCATCGAAGCGCACGGTCGCGAACCAGACGAGGGCGAACACGGCGAGGGACGCGACGAAGGGCAGCACGCCCCCGACGCCGCGCCGAAGCAATTGCCGCCCGAATGGCCCGCCCCGCAGCGCGAGCAGGGCGACGGTCTCGACGCAGCCCGACGCCACAACGATGGTCGCGGCCAGGACGGCCGAAGCCGCCAGCATCAGCAGGTTCGACTCGGGGACGCGAAGGAGCAGCCAGAACAACCCCAGAATGAGCGCGTGTGCTCCTGCCAGCCATCCGGCGCCGGTCGCGATCCGAACCTTCATCGCCCTGCTCCCTGGCTGCGATCCGCGGCCGCCTCGACGATCAGTCTTTCCGCCGCCGTGGACGCCTGCACGCCTGGCACGTACATCGGGACGATCCGCGCCGGCATCGCACCGAACGTGCCGGGCGTCGTCACCTTCAGGATGTACTCGTAGTCATAGCGGCCCTGCAGGAAGTTCTCCTGGAAGAGGGCGACGCGATCGTCGCGATACTCCCGGCGCGCCGGGTCGAAGCGCGGCCGTCGCCGCTCGAGCGGGTACAGCTCGGCCAGCTGGATCGGCTCGGTGCCCGCGGGGATCGGGTCCTCGACGAGCAGGTAGCGCCAGTCGGGCGAGCCCGCGGCGGTGAGCCGCACGAGGACGAGATCGCCGGGCCGGACCGGTCCGGCGAGAGGGCGCTCCCGGTAGACGACGCGGTCATCCCGGCGCACGGACTCGAGGAGGAAGTATCGGCGCGCGAGCGCGAGCTTTCTCGCCCCGGCCGGCTCAGACGCGCCCGCTCGATCGTAGCTGAGCGCGGCGGCCGACCAGTACACCGTGCCTTCGCCCTTGGCGCGGACGACGATGGTGTTCGCGCCGCCGAGCGCCGGTACGACGATCCTGGCCGGATCGGGCGCGGTCATCGACGCCGCGTCGAAGCGGACCCGTCCGGCGCTCTCGCCATTCACCAGCACCTCGGCCTCGACCGGGGCGCCGTGCTCGCGTCGTGCACGCATGACGTCGAGCAGCGCGTAGAGCACCATCGCGGTTTGCTTCGTGCTCGACCACCAGGTGCCCTGCGCACGGTTCAGCACGATCCACCGGACTGCCGGCTCGATCAGCGGGTGCCGTGGATCGCGGGCGGCGAGTGCGCGCACCGCGAACGCGGTGGCCTCGACGCTGGCGTCGCCGACGTCGCCGAGCAGCGTGTCGCGATCCGACGGCCACCAGGCCAGGTCCCCGCGGCGCTGGACCGTCGATTCGAGCGCCTGCGCGGCAGCGTCACCGCGGGGATCGCGCCGCGCGCCGAGCGTGAGCGCGAGCAGCCCCCAGCCGGCCGGCGACGCCCCGTCCCTGGCGGCCCACGCCTCGTCGATCGCGGCGGCCGCACCGCCCTCGGGATCCGCCGCCGCCAGCACGTGCGCGACGTAGGCCTTCAGGTCGGCCAGCGCCCGGGGATTGCGCTGCATCAACGCGCGAAGCGCTCCGGCAGCCGACGCGACGCGCCACTGCTCGACCGAGTAGCCGGCCCGGCGGGTTTCAACGAGGCCGTGCAGCGCGTACGCGGTCATGAACACGTCGGGCTCCGCCGTCTTCCACCAG
>DAOPQX010000229.1:0-5677 GCA_035348395.1 Vicinamibacterales bacterium
GAGTTCTCGATCGGCGACGGGCGGCGGTTCATGCTCCATGGCCGAATCGATCGCATCAACCGGCTGAAGGGGCACGACTACGAGGTTGCCGACTACAAGGGCCGCTACCGGCGCGACGACTGGCAGGGCGCGTTCGCCGGAGGCACCAGGCTCCAGCACGCGCTCTACGGGGTGGCCGCAAGCGCGCTGCTGAAGCGCATCGACGTACGCGCCCGGGTCGTCCGCGGCACCTACCTCTTTCCGTCGGTGCGCGGCTTCCGCGCGCGGAAGATCATCCCCGCACCCTCACGGGAGAAGCTGGCCGCGGTGCTGCGGGACCTCTCCGACGTGATCGGCTCCGGCTGTTTCGCGCCGGCCAACGGAAAACAAGCGTGCCAGTGGTGCGAGTACGGTGCGGCCTGCCACGTGGCGGACCCCGAAGTGGTGCAGGCCAAGGTCGAGGATGAGAAAGACGCAGCCCTGGCGGCGTATTGGAGGCTCAGGTCCCATGAGTGAAGCGCCGACGCCCTCCGACCAGCCGACCCGCGACCGGATCGTGTCTGACTTCGGCCGCAACTTCCTCGTCGAGGCCGGCGCCGGGTCGGGCAAGACGTACTCGCTGGCGATGCGCATGGCGGCCGGCGTCGAGCGCGGCGCCTTCGAGGTGGACGGGATGGCGGCCGTCACGTTCACGCGGAAGGCTGCCGCCGAGCTGCGCGGGCGGTTCCAGGAGGCGCTGGAGGATCGGCTGCGGTGCGCGCCGGGGGACGACGAGCGGCGGCGGCTTCGGGGCGCGTTGGACGGCATCGAGCGCCTGTTCGCCGGCACCATCCACGCGTTCTGCGCGCACCTGCTGCGCGAGCGGCCGGTGGACGCGCAGGTGGCTCCCTGCTTCGAAGAGCTGGGCGACGCCGACAACGTCCTGCTCCGCAAGCAGGCGTGGCGCGACTTCCTCGTGGAGCGGAGGGCCGCGGGATGGAGGCCGCTGCTCGACCTGTTCGAGGCTGGCGTCCGGCCCTGGGAACTGGACGGCGGGATCGCCAGCGTGTGCGAGCACGAGGACGTCGAGTTCGACATGGGCAGCGGGGAGCCGCCCGAGGCCGCCCCGGTCTGGAAAGAGGTGGATCGCTTCTGGGCCCGCCTCGAGGCGCTCGCGCCGCCAGAGTTCCCGGAGGAGACCACGTGCCCGCTGCAGCGGCGCTTCGACGAGTACGACGGCCGCATCCGCCTCGCCAGGCGCGACCGGGTTGCATCGCTCGCGGAGTTCTGCAAGGCGTGGAAGCGCGACGTGGTCCAGAAGCACTGGGCAGGCCGCGGCAAGCAGGTCAAGACGCTGGTCGACGACTTCACCTCGACGGTGGTCGAGCCTTTCCTCGAGGCCTGGCGCGCGTACGTCCACCACCTGGCGATGATCGTGCTGGCGGACGCGCGCGCCTCGTACGCCGAAGTCCGGCGCCGGCGGAACGTCGTGAACTACGTGGACCTGCTTCGCGTGACGGCAAGGATGCTGCGCGAGCGCCGGGCCGTCCGGCGGGCGCTGCAGGCGAAGTACCGGTGGCTCTTCATCGACGAGTTCCAGGACACCGATCCGATCCAGGCGGAGATCTTCCTGATGCTCGCCGCCGCCGAGGCCGCGTCGCCCGGCAACGGCGACGGCGGCACGGCCGTCGATCCGTTCGCGCTCCCGCTTCGACCCGGCTCGCTGTTCGTCGTCGGCGATCCCAAGCAGTCGATCTTCCGCTTCCGCCGCGCCGACATCGACATCTACAACCGCGTCGGCGACCGCATCGTGGTGACGGGGGGCGAGCGGTTGTTGCTGACGGCAAACTTCCGCTCGCTGCCGGGCGTCTGCGCGCTGGCCAACCAGGTGTTCCCGCCGCTGTTCGGCAAGCTCAGCCTGCCGTGGTCGCCTCCCTTCCAGCCTCTTCACCCCGTGCGTCCCGAGGCAGAGGGCGGCCCGGGGCCGACCGTCGCGAAGCTGACGCTGCCCGAGACGAAGAAGGCGCCCGAGGCGACGCGGCAGGAAGCGGCCGCGATCGCACGCTACATCAAGGGCGAGATGGCCGCGGGGCGGCGCAAGGCGGGCGACTTCCTCGTGCTCACGCGGTTCCGTCCGCGGCTGGCGGAATACGTGGCGGCGCTCGACGCGCTCGACGTTCCCGTCGAGGTGAGCGGCGCCGGGTTCTTCTGCAAGTCACCGGAGGTGCAGGCGCTCGCGGGGCTGCTCGCGGCGTTGGCCGACCCGCTCGACGCCGTGTCGCTGGTCGGCGTGCTGCGAGGCCCGCTGTTCGGCATCAGCGACCCGGAGCTGTTCCGATTCAGGCAGGCCGGCGGGCGCTTCGAGCTGCACGCCGTGCTGCCGGAAGCCGCCGACGAGCGCGAGGCGGCCGCCCTGGACCAGCGGTTCGGCCCCGTTCTGCCGGCGATGCGGCGGCTGCAGGCGCTCCACCGGCTCTCGTGGTCGATGCCGCTCGGCGCGGCGCTCGACGCGATGCTCGAGGAGACCGGCTGGCTCGCGCTGGCCTCCACGGGGCCGGGCGGAGCGCCGGCTGGCCACCTGCTGCAGGCGATCGACCGCGTTCGCGAGGTCGTGGAGCGGGGCGGCGGGCTGGCGGACGCGGCCGAGGCGCTGCAGGAGGACGAACAGTCGAGCGAGGCCGACGCCCTGCCGCTCGAGCCGGGGCAGCGCGACGTCGTCCGGTTGATGAACCTGCACAAGGCGAAGGGGCTCCAGGCGCCCGTCGTCATCCTTGCCGACGCGGCGCACGACCACAGGTTCTCCGTGACGCTTCGCGTCCGCCGGGATGACCCTTGTGGCCGCCCGCGCGGGGTTCTCTGCATTTCTTCCAGGTCCAATTATGGGTATGGCGACGTGCTGGTGGGCAGGCCCCGCGACTGGGCGGTTCACGAGGCGGAGGAGGAGAAGTACCTGGACGCCGAGCGGCTGCGCCTGCTCTACGTGGCAGCGACGCGGGCCGAGGACCTGCTGATCGTCTGCCGGTCGGAGAAGCAGAAGGCCAACAAGGCGTGGAAGGAGTTCGAGGCCTTCCTGGAGGGCGTTCCCGAGATCGTCATGCCTCCCGATCCCGCTCCTGCCAAAGCCGCCGAGGGCGACGTCTCACCCAAGGCCCGCATGGCGGCCAGGCGCCTGCGCGAGGAGGAGCACAGCCTGGCGCGCGAGGCGTCCTGGGCGGTGACACGCGTGACGGGCCATCACGCAGTCCCGAGCGAGGCGCCAGGCGCCGAGCCGGCAGGCGACCTCGGAGTCCCGAGCGAGGCGCGAAGCGCCGAGTCGAGGGACGAGGCCGGCGGCGTCCTCTGGGGGACGCTGGTGCACGGGCTGCTCGAGCACGCCGTTCAGTACGCGCATGCCAGCCGGGGCGACCTGGAGCGCCTTGCGCGCTGGCTGACGGTTGAGACGCCGGCCCTGCGCCCGCTGGTGGGCCTGGCGGTCGACCTGGTGGAGCAGGCCCGGAAGGCCCCGTTCTGGGCAAGTGTGCTCGAGGCGCCCGAGGCGCACGTCGAAGTGCCGTTCGCCGTCCGAGTCGAGGCAACACCCACCGTCGTCCGCGGCGTGATCGATCTCGCGTACCGCACCCAAACCGGCTGGTGCCTCCTCGACTACAAGACAGACCGCTCGCCGGGTGACGAGGCCGCGGTGCGCGCCCGGCACGGAGCGCAGGTGCGCCAGTACGCCGCGGCCTGGAAGCATGCCAGCGGTGAGGGCGTCGCTGCCAGCGGCATCGTACTCGTGCGCACGGGTCAGGTGGTCGAAACCTGACCCGTCCGGCGCCTCGCCCGCAGGTAGCGCCACGCCTCGAGCGCCGTCGTTGTCACGGCGATGACGACGGCCACCCCAATCGACCAGCGGAGCAGCGACTCGAGGATGCCCGCGAGCTTCTCTCCCCCGGCCCCGGACCCCGTCAGGAGCGGCTCTGACCACGCCACGAACAAGGCGATCGCCGTTCCGGCGGCCGTGGTCAACAGTCCCGCGGCCAGCCGAAAACCCGTCCAGTCGGGCCGCACCAGGATCACGGCCTTGACGACGATCGACACCAGCAGAAGGGCGGCAAGCGGAAGGTAGACGCTCGCCCACCACGGCCCGAGCGCCACGACCGGGGGCAGGAAGAGCAGGTCGGGGGAGCGGTGCGCGGCGGTCCACCAGCCGAGGAAGGCCGCCGACACCCCCAGCTCGATCGCGACGTCGAACCGGGATGTTCTCGCGACGCCTGCGGGCCGCGGCCGCGGGAGAGAGCGAGGATCCCAGTTGTCGCGGAACTTCGTGCTCGAGGTGAAGGCCTCGACCGCGGCAAAGACGATGGTCACCCAGGCGAACACCGTCAGGGCGGTCTCGGGGAAGTTGAAGAGCGCGCGGACGATCGCTCCCGGGGATCGTCCCATGAGCGCCAGCACCAGGGGAAGCCCGACGGCGACGATCAACGCCACCGCGAGCGCGATCTTCAGCGTGTTCCAGTAGAACGGAAACCAGGCCGGCCCCACCAGGTGCTGCGGCTTCCGGTAGCGCGACGCCAGGACGATCGGGCGCCCGTACGGCCGCAGCAGCTCGGCTTCGTCGTCTTGGGTGAGAGCGCGGCCCAGTTCCTCCGCCCGCCGGTCGTACTTCGCTTGGATGTCGTCGCGCAGCTCGGCCAGGATGTCCTCCTCCTCGGCGGGAGGAAGGTGGCGGCCGACGGCGTCGAGGTATCGTTCGAGCAGGGCCATGGCGACTCCTACAGCATCCGGGTGAGCGACGTGTTGATGGACTGCCACTCGGCGGCGAGCTGCTTGAGAACGGCGCGGCCGGCAGGGGAGAGCCTGTAGAAGCGCTTCCGCCGGTTGTCCTCCTCGCGCCACTCGCTCGCAAGCAGCCCCTGGCTCTCGAGGCGGCGGAGCAGTGGGTAGAGCGTCCCTTCGTCGAGCTCCACGCCCGCCTGTGCCAGCCTCGAGCGCAGCGTGTAGCCGTAGCGCTCGTGGCGAAGCTCGGAGAGGACGGCGAGCACGAGGGTGCCTCGGCGGAGCTCCTGCCTGAGGTTTTCGAAGACCTCGCCCTGGTCGGGCGGCGCCGGTGTGCCATCAGCAGTGCGAGACATAGTATGTGATACACAGTATACGAAGCACAGTAAGGTGTCAAGAGCTAGGGGCTAGGGGCTAGGGGCTAGGGGCTGGGGGCTGGGGGCTAGGGCGCCTGGGCCGGGGCCCGGGCACAGGCTGTGAACGGCACTCGGGGCGCCGGGGCCGGCTAGGTCAGGTACGCGACCAGCAGCGTCAGCGCGACCAGGGGTAGAGCGGTGATCGCGACGAGAATCACCAGGAGGATGGTGACGAAGAGATAGTCGCCGCGCGTCGGCGTGCGCTGGCCCTGTACGACGAAGCGGTCGAGCAGCCGGACGTTGCGCAGATTCGCCTTCCAGCCGACGTCGAAGAGGTCGCCGAGGAAGGGGACGGCGCCGACGACCACGTCGACGAGCGCGTTGAAGACCATCCGGACGAGGACGAGGCGCGGGACGCCAAACCTGGCGCCCTGCAAGAGGATCGTGGCCGAGAAGAGGCCGGCGAGCGCGTCGCCGGCGCCGGGGATCAACCCGACCAGCGCGTCGATGCCGAAGCGGATGCCAGTGCCCGGGATGCCGAATGCGGCGTCCAGCAGGTTGGCCCAGCGCTGCAGCGCCTCGAGGCGGCGGCGGTCGGGCGGGGTGAG
>DAOPQX010000230.1:0-5674 GCA_035348395.1 Vicinamibacterales bacterium
GGGTCAGCGCGGCGGCAGTGGCTCGATGAGGTCGCGGTAGGCGTGCCAGGTGGCGTGGCCGATGATCGGCATCAGCACCACCAGGCCGATGTTGAAGGTGGCGAAGCCGATGGCGGTGAGGATGACGATCAGCGCCGCCCACACCAGCATCGGGCCGGGGTTGTTGAGCAGCGCGCCGAAGCTCGCCAGCATCGCGGTGATCGCGTCCTGGTTGCGGTCGAGCATCAGCGGCACCGAGACGACCGTCGCGAGGACGATCCACCCGAGGGCGTACCAGAAGGTCCGGATCTGCCAGCGGAAGTGCGACTCGAGGAAGGTGCCGCGCACCCGGCTTCGCCGGACGTAGTTGATGATCACGGCGACGATCGACGGCAGGCCGAACAGGAACGACGTCACGATGGCCGCCGAGGTGGCCACGCCGAGCACGACGCCGAACGCGTGCAGGGCGTAGATGACGTGCGTCCAGGTGATGTCGGACGGGTCGGCCACGACCGCCGCCGTCCTGGGTGTCTGGTCCATTCTCTGCGTTCTCCGTTCTGCCTTCAGGAGTCCACGTTCTCCGTCTTCTGGTCTTCGCTCGCCCCGTCCCTTCCTACGTCGCTTCCTACGTCGGTTCGCCCGGCTGGGTTGCGCGGAACCAATCGCCCGCGCCGTGCGTTCTATCCGGTAGCGGCGCGTGCCGGCCCCTGTCGCTCAGACTGCCGGTTGGCAGCTCTCCTGGAGACGCACATGTGCAAAATCGTGCAGCGAATGCTCGTCCTCGCCATCCCGGCGGTTGCTTTCAGCCTGGCGGCTGCCGCGCCGGCCAAAGCCCAGGCCCAGGGCTCCTTCGAGCGGACTCTGAAGGTGACCGGGCCGGTCGACCTGGAGATTCGGTCGGGCTCGGGCAGCATACGCGTCACCCCTGGCTCCGGTGACACCGTGAAGATCTCCGCTCGCATCCGGTCCGGCCGCTCCTGGTTCTCCAGCAGCGCCGCCGACCGCATCCGCGAAATCGAGAAGAACCCCCCGATCGCGCAGTCGGGCAACTCCATCCGTGTCGGGGGCGAGACCGACAGGAGCCTCTTCCGCAACATCAGCATCAGCTACGACGTCACGGTGCCGTCCCGGACGAGGCTCGATGCAAGGACCGGGTCGGGATCGGTAGATGTTGGCGACCTGGAGGGCGCCGTCGAGGCGCACAGCGGCTCCGGGAGCCTCGACATCGGTCGCGTCGCGGGACCGGTGGTGGCGAGGACGGGGTCGGGCAGCATCGACGTGCGCGGGGCGCAGAGCCTCGAGGCACGCGCCGGCAGCGGGTCGATCAAGGTGACCGGCATCGCCGGGGCCGTGACCGCTCACAGCGGATCGGGCGCGGTGCGGGTCGAGCACGTCGGGCGAGGCGACCTCGACGTGTCGTCGTCTTCGGGGCACGTGACGGTGACGGGCGTGGACGGTGCTGCCCGGGTTTCCTCCTCCAGCGGCGGCGTGGACGTGGAAGGACGCCCGTCCGGCCCCTGGGACATCCACTCATCCTCCGGGAGCATCGTCCTGAGGGTTCCGAAGGATGCGGCCTTCGAACTCGACGCCCGCGTCAGCTCGGGCGGGATTGACCTGTCGCACCCTGTTACGCTGAGCGGGCGCGTCGACCGGCGCCGCGTGCAAGGGCAGGTTCGCGGCGGCGGGCCGCTGGTGGCGGTGCGCTCCTCGTCGGGCGGGATCACCATCGAGTGACCTCGGGGTGCGTGTCACGCAGGGCTGAAGCCCTGCGCGACGCCTGTTCTGCTCACCGTTCGGTTTCGTCGCGAAGCACCGCCGTGTTCGACAACCCGGCCGCCACCTCGGGCAGGATGCCTCGCTCGACGTAGATGGGCCGGATCAGCTGGCGCAGCCGCGGCAGCTGCCGCGCGAACACGGCGCCACCCGCGATGCAGGCGGAGCCGCCGAGCAGGATGGTGTTCGGCACGCCGATGCGCGCGGCGAGGCCGCCGGCGAGCAGGCTGCCGAACGGCGCGGTTCCCATGAACGCCATCGCGTAGAACGCCATGACCCGCCCCCGCATCTCCTCCCGCACGATCGTCTGCAGGATGGTGTTGCTCGAGGCGAGCTGCACCACGAAGCCGGCGCCCGTGAACACCATCAGGACCATCGACAGGGCGACGTTGCGAGAGAGCGAGAACGCGATCAGGCCGGCGCCGAACAGGACGGCGGCCCAGGCGATCACCCGGCCAAGGCCCAGCACCGTGCGCCGCGAGGCGAGGGCGATCGCGCCGGCCAGGGCGCCGACTCCTGTCGCGCCCATCAGGAACCCGAGCGTTCGCGGGCCGCCGTGCAGCACGTCGGCGGCCATCACCGGCATCAGCACGGTGTACGGCATGCCCATCAGGCTGATCAGCGCGAGCAGCAGCAGGATCGAGCGGATGGGTGCGAATCCAAAGGCGTAGCGGAACCCCTCGTTCAGCTCGGCGAGCACGCGGCGCCGGGCGGCGCGCGGGGCGGCGGGCGGGAGCCGCATCATCAGCAGGGAGACAATCACCGCCACGTACGAGAACCCGTCGATCAGGAAGCACCAGCCCTCGCCGGCCAGCGCCACCAGCACGCCGGCAACCGACGGCCCCACCAGCCGCGCGCCGTTCACCATCGACGAGTTCAGCGCGATCGCGTTCGGCAGGTCGGCGCGGTCCTCCACCATGTCCACGACGAAGGCCTGCCGGGCGGGCGTGTCGAAGGCGTTGACGATGCCCTGCAGCACGCTCAACAGCACGACGTGGGCGACGGTGATCACCCCCGTGAGCGCCAGGCCGGCCAGGGCGAACGACTGCAGCATCGACAGCACCTGCGTGGCGACGAGCACCCGGTAGCGCCCCCAGCGGTCCACCCAGACCCCGGCGACCGGCGCGAGCACGAACGTGGGGATCTGTCCTACGAAGCCGACGATGCCGAGGGCGGCGGCCGAACCGGTCAACCGGTACACGAGCCAGCTCGTGGCAACCCGGGTGATCCACGTGCCGACCAGCGACAGGCCCTGGCCCGTGAAGAACAGGCGGTAGTTGCGGTGCGAGAGGGCGCGCGCGGCGAAGGGCAGCTGGTGCGGAGTCATGACGCCCCGCGCGGCAGGTGGGGACGCATCGTCCGATTGTACGGCAGGGCGCGCGTCGAGCCGCGGAGCTATTCCTGCCGCCACACACGCATCGGGTCGAGGCGGGCCGCGCGGATGGCCGGCGCCTACCGGTATCCCACCTCGACCGCGATGAAGAGCAGCAGCAGCGCGGTCGGGACGTAGACGAGGACCGCGAACTTCGCCGACGCCTTGATGTAGCGGAAGAAGTTGACGCCCGCCATCGAGCAGATCGTGAAGGCGATGCCGTCCCACGGCATCCAGAAGTTGAACGCCCCGCTCGCCATCTGGAAGGCCAGCACGACGATCTGCTTCGAGAAACGCAGGACGTCGGCCAGCGGCGCCAGGATCGGCATCACGGTGGCCGCGGTCCCCGACGCGCTCCCCAGCAGCGCCGCGGTGGCCGCGCTGATGCCGAACATCACGTAGGCGACGACGAACTGCGGCACGCGCTCCAGGTAGCTGGCGAAGTAGTTGAGGATGGTGTCGAGGATGAGCGAGTCGTGGAGGATGAAATAGAGGATCTGCGCGGCGCTCATCATGATCACGGCGATCACGACGCTGCGCCAGCCCTCGATGTTCTTGTCGATCATCTCGCCGACCGAGAGCCCGCCGGCCAGCGGGACGACGATCCCCATCCAGAAGTAGAGCCCGCCGATCTCGGTGAAGCCCCACTCGTAGCGCAGCAGGCCGACGATGAGGATGGCGAAGGTCGCGAGCAGCACCACCAGCGCCAGCGCGCGGCGGGGAGTCATGGCCGCCGCCGTCGAGGCGTCGGGCGAGGCACGCAGCCGCTTCCGGTTCTCCACGTCCTCCCCGGCCGACAGCGAGCGGGACGGGTCGCGCTTGACCCGCACCGCGTAGCGGATGACGACGGCACTCGTCACCAGCATCAGCACGAGGAAGCAGACGACCCGGAAGCCCGTGCCCGAGTAGAGCGGCACGCCGGCGAGCGCCTGCCCGATGGCGACCGTGTAGGGATTGGTGATCCCGCAGGCAAACCCCACGGCGATGCTCCAGTACATGACGAACACGGCCGACATCGAGTCGAAGCCCATCGTCAGCATCAGCGGGGCAATCACCAGGATGAAGGGAATCGCCTCCTCGTACATCCCGAATGTCGCGCCGCAGAGGCCGAGCGCGAACACGATGATCGGGATGAACGCGATGCCGAAGCGGCCGGTCTTGCGCACCAGCAGGTGGATGCCGGCGTCGATCGCGCCGGTGGCGATGACGGCCGTCATGGCTCCGGCCGAGAGCAGGATCACGAACGAGCGGTCGGCCCCCTCGAGGGCCCCGCGCATGAAGACGGTCCACAGTTCGGAGAAACCCTGCGGAACGGCGGGCACGTAGTGGAAGGAGCCGGGCACTACGATCGAGCGGGTCTGTCCCATCACCTCGATGGTGCGGCGGTCGAAAGCGCCGCCCGGGACGATGAAGGTCAGGAGCGCGAAGAGCACGCACAGGAAGAAGAGAACCACCAGGGGGTTCACCTTCCCCATCGCCGCCACGAATCGCTGTCGCCACGCCGCGCCCACGCGCGGCGCTCTCGGCTCCCCGGGCTCGTGGGGCAACCCTTCGGAACGGCCCTTTGCGCTCTCGCTATTCCTCGTAGTAGGCACGGGTCTTCACCTCGCGCAGGAGCGCCTGGAGCGTGCGGATCGCGGCCGACGCGCGCCGGCAGTCGAAGTCGGTGAGCAGCGTGGCGCACTCGGGGGCGTCGAGCCCGTCGCAGTGCGACTCGACGGCCGCCAGGTCGCGGAACGTCTCGGCCTCGAACGCGTTCCAGGTGGCGCGAACCATGTTGGCGCACGCCGGGTACCGGTAGTCCACGAGCTTCGCCAGCTCCGTGAAGCGCCAGTAGGCCGAGTGCTCCGTGAACTCGCCGCCGCTGGCCGCGTAGTGCGGCTCGATCCGCCGGATACCGGCGTGGAACGGGACGAAGACTCCCGTGAGCGGCGTCGAGAGGCAGCACCACATCCGGTGGGCCACGCCACCGGGCAGGCCCGGGTCGGGATCGAGGACGGTCGCGGCCTCGGTCCGCATGGTCGCCACCGTGCGAACCCCGGTCCGGAACGGCGACCCGTCCGGGCGGGTGCGGTACAGCGGCGTCCCCTCGTAGACCTCGCGCAGCAGCGACATGAGGTCGGCGGGCCCGACGCTCGACAGGCAGGCGGCGCGGGCCTCGAGCGCCTCGTGCCGATCGAGGTTGTAGCGATCAGCCTGGCTGGCGGGGTCGCCGTGCCTCGAGGCGAAGTCGGGGATGCGATAGCAGTTGGCCCTCACCGAGACCTCGTCGTCTGCCACCCGCTGCACCGCCCACCGGCCGTCGCGCGCCATCTCGACCCACCACGCCTCGTTCGGGTCGGCGACGACGAGCATGGTGCCGGTGTCGCAGCTCAGGCCGCGCTCCTCGCACAGCTCGCCAACGAGCGCGACCCCCTCGCCCGCAGACGTCGCGTGCTCGAGGACGAGCTGCATGAACTCGGTCCAGATGACGCCGCCGGGCACGACGTCGAACTGGCGCTCCGCGGGGATCCCGGCCATGGTCGCCATGTTGTTGGCCACCGAGACGCC
>DAOPQX010000231.1:0-398 GCA_035348395.1 Vicinamibacterales bacterium
TGATCTCGCGCGCGGCGAGCTTCTGCTCGAGCATGGCGCGGCAGGCGGCAATCCGTTCCAGCGCCGCGGGGGCCAGTTCCACCCGCTCGCCGTGGCGGGCGACCCGCACGAGCTTCTCAATGGTCAGCGACGAGCCGTCGAGGAGGATGGGCATGAGCGACTCCAGGGGCAGGGGCGAATCATAGCGTAAAGTGTCGTGCAGGGGGTGCAGGGGGTGCAGGAGGTGCAGGAGGTGCTGGTGCTGGAGGCTTGCCCGCCGTAGCCCCGCCGAGGAGAGCGTCGGACCGGAGGCGGGCGGAGGCGGGTGCAGGAGGTGCTGGTGCTGGAGGCTTGCCCGCCGTAGCCCGCCGAGGAGAGCGTCGGACCGGAGGCGGGCGGAGGCGGGTGCAGGAGGTGCT
>DAOPQX010000231.1:498-5666 GCA_035348395.1 Vicinamibacterales bacterium
GGTGCTGGAGGCTTGCCCGCCGTAGCCCCGCCGAGGGGAGCGTCGGACCGGAGGCGGGGCGGCCACGAGGGCCGCCCCGCTGTCCGCTACCCGATGTACTTCCCGCGCGGCGTGTAGTGCGTGTGCAGCAGCTCGTGGCTGACGTGCCCGCACGGACCGTCGGTGAGGAACTCGCGGTACAGCTCCACGACCGCCGGGTTCTCGTGCGACTTGCGCACCTCGGACGCCGCGTCCTCGTCGTAGATCGCCTTGGCCCGCGCCGCGCGAATCTCGGGCGAGGTGGGGATCGGCTGGCCGCCGCCGCCCAGGCACCCGCCCGGGCACGCCATGAACTCGATGAAGTGGCACTGGGAGAACGGCCCGCCGGCCTTGATGTCCTCGAGCACCTTCTTGGCGTTGGCCGTGCCGTGCGCGACCGCCAGCTTGAGCGTCGCCCCCTTGAGGAAGTCCCAGTTCGGGACGAGGTGGGCGATCAGCGGCTCCACGGTGGGGCTCACCTCGGTCACGGGCAGCTCGACGTAGCGCACCCCGTCGAACCCGCGCACCGGGACGATGTTGGCGTTCTCGAACAGGTTCTCGACCTTCTTGCCGGTCACCAGCTCGAGCACGGTCCGGAGGGCGGCCTCCATGACGCCGCCGGTGGCGCCGAAGATCACGCCCGATCCCGTGCGGCTGCCGAACGGGTCGTCGAAGTCGCTCTTCGGCATGTCGGGCAGGTGGATGCCCGCCTCCTTGATCATCTGCGCCAGCTCGCGCGTGGTCAGGCCGTAGTCGACGTCCTTGAACCCGCTGTCGCCCATCTCGGGCCGGTTGCACTCGAACTTCTTGGCCGAGCAGGGCATCAGCGCGACGGTGACGATGTCCTTCGGGTCGATCCCGGTCTTCCGGGCGTAGTAGGTCTTGATCACCGCCCCGAACATCTGCTGCGGGCTCTTGGCCGACGACAGGTTCGGGATGTACTCCGGGTAGAAGTGCTCGAGGAACTTGACCCACCCGGGCGAGCAGCTGGTGAACTGCGGGAAGGCGACCGGCTCCTTCGCCACGAGCGCCTTGTAGAGGCGGAGCAGCAGCTCGGTGCCCTCCTCGATGATCGTGAGGTCGGCGCTGAAGTTGGTGTCGAAGACCTTGTCGAACCCGGCCAGGCGCAGCGCCGTGTTCATCTGGAAGGTCATCGGCACGCCCGGCGGCAGGCCGAAGCACTCGCCGATCCCGGCCCGCGGACTGGGCGCGGTCTGGATGACCACGTGCTTGGACGGATCCTCGATCGCGCGCCACACGTCGTCAGACGCGTCCTTGGCGTGCAGGGCGCCGGTCGGGCAGCGGTTGATGCACTGGCCGCAGTTGATGCAGACCACCTCGCCGAGCGGCTTGTCGAGGTAGGTCGAGATCCGGGTCCCGATGCTGCGCCCCGACGCCTCGAGCGCCCCGACCTCCTGCACGTCGATGCAGGTGCGGACGCAGCGGCGGCAGAGGACGCACTTGTCCGGCTCGCGGATCACCGAGTAGCTGGACGAATCGATCTCGAAGCGGGGCTTCTCCACGTGGCCGAAGCGGAAGAAGTCGACGCCGAACTCCTTGGCCAGCGACTGCAGCTCGCAGTTGTTGTTCCGCACGCAGGCGTAGCACTCGCCGCAGTGCTCGGAGAGCAGCAGATCGATCACGTGGCGGCGCGCCCGCCGCACCTTCTGGGTGTGGGTCTGGACCTTGATTGGCGCCGTGATCGGGTAGGCGCAGGACGCCTGCAGCGTCCGCTGCCCCTCCACCTCGACGACGCAGACGCGGCAGACGCCGGCAACGCACAGGTCGGGGTGGTGGCAGAGGGTGGGGATGCGGATCCCCATGGTCTTGGCCGCTTCGAGGATCGTCGTCCCCAGGGGCACCTTCAACTCGTGGCCGTCGATGGTCGCCGACACCTGGCCGCCGATGTACCCGGCCGCCTCCCCGGTGGCCTTCTTCCCGAGCTTCGGGGTCTGGCTCACCGGCGCCCGCGACGTGTCGCCCACGACATCCTGTCTGATTTCAGCGCTCATCGTTCACCTCTGACCCGGCGTTCAGTGGGCCACCGCCGTGCGTCCCATGATCTCGTCCCTGAAGTGGTTCAGGATCGACACGAAGGCGTTCGGGCTCGACTGGCCCAGGCCGCACTTCGAGGCCACCTGCATCGTCTCGCAGAGGCCCAGCAGTTCGCGCATGTAGGCCATCGAGCACTCGCCGCGCTCGAGCATCTCGATCCCCTCGAGCAGCCGCGCGTTCCCCACCCGGCAGGGGGTGCACTGCCCGCACGACTCCTCGACGAAGAACTCCATGAAGTTCTTCGCCACCTCGAGCATGTCGCGGCCGGGGCCGAACACGATGATCGACCCGCCGGTGGCGATGTCCTCGAAGGCGATCCGGCGCGAGAACTCCGAGGCCGGGATGCAGTGGCCCGACGCGCCGCCGATCTGCACCGCCTTGGCGCCCGAGCCGCCCACCTTGTCGAGCAGCTCCTGCACCGTCACGCCGAGCGGGAACTCGTACACGCCCGGGGCCGTGCAGTCGCCCGAGACCGAGAAGAGCTTGAAGCCGGCCGACTTGGCGGTGCCGGCGCTCTTGAACCACTGGCCGCTGCGCGCCAGGATGCAGGCCACCCAGGCGAGCGTCTCGACGTTGTTGACCACGGTGGGCTGGCCGTCGAAGCCGGTGTCCACCGGGAAGGGCGGCCGGTTGCGCGGCTCGCCGCGGTTGCCCTCGAGCGACTCGATGAGCGCCGTCTCCTCGCCGCAGACGTAGGCGCCGCTGCCCATCTGGATCCGGATGTCGAAGTCGAAGCCGTCGCGGCCCGCCACGTTCTTCCCGAGCAGGTTGGCCGCCCGGCGCCGGGCCAGCACCCCCTCGAGGTGCGGGCGCATGTAGAGGTACTCGCCGCGAAGATAAAGGATGCCGTCACCGGCGCCGATGGCGAGACCCGCGATGGTCATGCCCTCGAACACCAGGTCGGCGTATTCGGACAGGATCACCCGGTCCTTGAAGGTGCCGGGCTCGCCCTCGTCGGCGTTGCAGACGACGAACTTGCGGCCGCCGGGCCTGACCTTCGCGGCCGCCGCGAGGTTCCACTTGGTCCCGGTCGGGAAGCCGGCGCCGCCGCGCCCCCGCAGGTTCGACGCGCTGATCTCGGCGATGATGTCGGCTCGGGTCTTCCCGAGGGCGGCCTTGAGGCCGGACTCCGGCTCGATGCTGTCGAAGGTGAACGGTGTCTTCTTGCTGCTGACGGGAGTCATCGCAACCTGCCCTTCGTCCTAGGCGTGGGCCACCTGGCGCGCGTGGGCGCCGAAGGTCGCCTTGCACTCCTCGATGATCTCGTGCACCTGCTCGGGGGTCACCCGGGTGTAGACCTTCTCGTTGACCAGCAGCGCCGGCCCCTGGTCGCACATGCCGAGGCAGCTCGCCCACTCGAGGCTGAAGCGGCCGTCGGTGCTCGTCTCGCCGAACCCGATGCCGAGGTCGTTCTCGAGCTGCCGGGCGACGCGCGCCTTGCCCGCCAGGTCGCACGAGATCGTCCGGCAGAGGCGGAAGACGAAGCGCCCCTGCGATTCGCGCCGCAGGAACTGGTAGAAGGTGACCACGCCGTAGACCTCCGAGGGGTGGATGCCCAGCTCGTCGGCCACGACCTGCATGGCGAAGTCCGAGATGCTCGCGTGCGACGCGTGCAGGTCCTGAAGGATGGGAATAAGGGCGTTACGCTGCCGCCCATACCGTTCGACCAGGCCGCGGATCTCGTCCGACAGCCGCTGCTGCTGCCCTACTAGCATCGTCCCCTCCTCAGCACTCCTGCTGCCGCTTGACCAGCAGCTGCTCGACCGTCGCCAGCAAGGTCTCGGGCTGGATCGGCTTCTCGTGGAAGGCATCGACCGGCACCAGCTCCTGGTCCTGGTCGTAGGCGAACCCGGTCACCCGCGCGACGCTCGTCAGCATCAGGATCGGCGTCTCGTTCCCCTGCCGGCGAAGCTCCTGCGCCATCGCGATCCCGTCGTCCGGCTGCTCCATCATCACGTCGAGGATGATGAGGTCGGGGTTCTGCTGCTCGATCGCCTTCATCCCGTCCTCCCGGTTGGAGGCGGACAGGACCTCGTGCTGCGCCTTCTTGAGGAACAGCCCGGTGGTGAACACGATGTCCGGGTCGTCGTCCACGATGAGGATTCTGGCCATGTCGCGGTCCCTCTTTCTGCTCGAAGAAGCGTCCGGGCGCGAGAACGGCTCCCGCCGGACGCGGCGCGGGCCGGATCGTGCTCCGGCGGCCCATCACTGCGCTGAGGTCACAACCCGGGCGCGCAAGCCCGGCGGAAAGACCACCCGAGGCGATCGGCGCTGCGCGGGCGCCGACGTGGAGGCTGCTGGCGGGCTTGTGAAGGGCGGCACAAGCAATTGTGCGCCGTTTCACAACTGGCTATTCTATCCGTTGAGGCTCCCCTTCCGCAACGGGGTCGGGAGTAATTAGAAGTCATGCCGGTCCTCTGACTTCTATCCGCAACGGGGTCGGGAGTAATTAGAAGTCATGCCGGTCCTCTGACTTCTCCGCAACGGGGTCGGGAGTAATTAGAAGTCATGCCGGTCCTCTGACTTCTAATTACTCCCGACCCCTTGGAGAGACTGAGTATGCCGCTCAAGGACGCCCTGCTGCCCGACCTCGACCGCGAACTTGGCGCCACCCGGCGCCTGCTCGAGCGGGTGCCGGCGGACCGGTTCGACTGGCGCCCTCACGAAAAGTCGAGATCCCTCGGGCAGCTGGCCACGCACCTGGCCGCGATCCCTCGCTGGGGCGTACTGGTGCTACAGACCACCCAGTCCGACATCGCCGGCCAACCCGATGGCGACGATCCGGCGGCCACCCCGCAGGAGGTTCTCGCGCTGTTCGACCGCCACGCCGGCACGCTGCGCGCGCAGCTGGCGCAGACGGAGGGCGACGGCCCCCTGCTCGTGCGGTGGACGCTCGAGAAGGACGGCCAGGAGGTCTTCAGCCTGCCCCGGGTCAGTGCGCTGCGGACCATCGCCATGAATCACCTGATCCACCACCGCGGCCAGCTCACGGTCTACCTGCGGCTGCTCGGCGTCCCGCTGCCGCCGATGTACGGCCCCACAGCGGACGAAGCCTGAAGCTATTCCGTTTGCCAGTGTCCGCTCGCGAGCGCCAC
>DAOPQX010000232.1:0-5666 GCA_035348395.1 Vicinamibacterales bacterium
GCCGTGCCCTTCGAGCAGCGCCCCGATCGAGGCCGCCGCCAGCCCCTTGCCGAGCGACGACACCACGCCGCCTGTGACGAAGATGTACTTGGGTGAGCGCCCGTCGGTCTGCTGCATCAGTGCTCCGCCTGGGGCAAGGCCGCCGCGAGGCGCCGGACCCGCTCCAGATCTGCCGGGGTGTCCACCCCGACCGAATCGTACGTAGTCTCCACGACCCTGATGTCCAGGCCGTGCTCCAGCGCGCGCAGCTGCTCGAGCGACTCGAGCCGCTCGAGCGGCCCGGCGGGCAGCCGCGCGAACCTGAGGAGGAAGTCGCGACGGTAAGCGTAGAGGCCGATGTGCTTCCAGCCGAGCGGGCCGGCTCCCTCGCGCCGCGCGAACGGGATCGGCGCCCGCGAGAAGTACAGGGCGTTTCCCCGCAGGTCGCGCACGACCTTGACGACGTCGCGGCTCGCGAGCAGCGACGGGTCGTCGATCCGCCGGCAGAGCGTCGTCATCTGGAGCGCCGGCTCCGCGAGGAGCGGCTCGATCGCCTGGTCGATGGCCGTTGGCTCGATCAGCGGCTCGTCCCCCTGGACGTTGATCACCAGGTCGCAGTCCAGGCCGGCGACCACCTCTGCCACCCGGTCGCTCCCCGTCTCGTGGTCCGTCCGCGTCACCCACACCCGGCCGCCGAACCGCTCCACGGCCTGCCGGATACGGTCGTCGTCGGTCGCCACGACCACCGCGTCCACCAGCTTCGCCCGGGTCGCCCGCTCGTAGACGTGCTGGATCATCGGGCGGCCCGCTATCGGCTCCAGCGGCTTGCCGGGCAGGCGGCTCGACTGGTACCTCGCGGGGATGACGACGAGTCGGCAGGCGGGGGAGAGAATCGGGAAGCCAGCGGAATCGCGGCCAGGGTGCACGGCGAATCATAGCACACCGCTGTAGGCAAAACGGCTGGAGCGGTGTACCCTTCTGCGCTTGATGCGGAAGACCTCAACCGACGTGATGGTCGTGGGCGTCGCGCTTTTCGCGATGTTCTTCGGCGCGGGCAACCTCATCTTCCCGCCGTTCATCGGGATGGCGGCCGGAACCGCGTGGACGGCGGCTTTGCTCGGCTTCCTCGCTACCGGCATCGGCATGCCGCTGCTCGGCGTCGTCGCGTCGGCCCGGGCGGGCGGCAGCGTCGAGCACCTGGCCGGCCGTGTCGGCCCACGCTTCGCCCGCATCCTGAGCGTCGTCATCATCCTCGCCATCGGTCCGTTGCTGGCGATCCCGCGCACCGGCGCCACCACCTTCGAGCTGGGCGTCGTGCCGCTCGCGCCGTGGTTCAGCCCGGCGCTGTTCTCGATCGTCTACTTCGGCGTCACGCTCTACTTCGCCATCAACAAGTCGGCGGTCGTGGACCGGATCGGCAAGGTCCTCACGCCGTTCCTGCTCGTCACGCTTGCTTGGATCGTCGTCAAGGGCGTCCTCACCCCGCTCGGGCCGCTAGTGGACCAGGGCCTCGACCGACCGTTCGCGACAGGCTTCCGCGAGGGCTACCAGACGATGGACGCGATGGCGTCGGTGGTCTTCGCCGAGATCGTGATCGGGGCGCTGGTGTTCAAGGGGTACCGCTCCGTGACCGACCAGGTCAGGCTCGCCTCGCTCGCCGGGGTGATCGCGGCCGTCGGGCTCGGCCTGGTCTACGGGGGCCTGATGTATGTCGGCGCCACCGGCGCGACCCGGTTCCCGGAAGGCATCGAACGGACGCAGCTGGTCGTGGCGATTTCGCAGGCGCTGCTCGGCGAGACCGGCAAGGTGGCGCTCGGGCTGGCGGTCGCCCTGGCGTGCCTCACGACCTCGATCGGCCTGACCGCGACGGTGGCCGACTACTTCAGCGGCCTGTCGCGCGGCAAGATCGGCTACAAGGCGATCTGCGTGGCGACGGTCGTCTTCAGCGGCGTGTTCGCCACCGTGGGCGTGACGACGATCGTTCGCGTGGCCGTGCCGCTGCTGGTCACCGTGTACCCGGTCGTCATCGTCCTCATTCTTCTGACGATCGGCGGCGTGTCCCACCGAGGCGTCTACACGGGCGCCGTGACCGGCGCGCTCGCCGTGGGCCTGCTCGACGCCTTCACGGCCGCGGGCACGCCGATCGCCGCCGCCAACGCTCTGGTCGCCCATATCCCGTTTGCGGCGGCCGGCTTCCCCTGGATACTCCCGGCGCTCGCCGGCGGCGCACTTGGGTTGCTGCTGCCGAAGAAGTAGGAATCAGGAGTCGGGATGACTGCAGGCAGGGCGCTTGGGCTGGCGACCATCCTTGCGTTGGCCGCGACGTGGCTCGCGTCGAGCTACCTGGCGAACCGGCCCACGCCGCTTCCGCTCGACGAGCCGCTGCCGATCAGCCAAACCGAGGTCGGCCGGGCGACCGCGCGACTTGCCCTCGGCCTCAAGTCGCTGGCCGCACCCTCCCGCCACGCCGCCTACAAGGCTCCGGTACGCAACCCGTTCCGCTTCGGTGCCACGAGCGGTCCGCCCAACCAGCCCGGCCCATCAGCTCGAAGGACTTCCTCGGAGACACTGGCGCGCGGGGCCTCCGACCTGCCGCCGGAACGCCCGTCCATGCGCCTGAGCGGGATGGCCGAAGACCCCGGGCCGCGGGGCCCGGTGCGCCGCGCCGTGATCGTCGCCGCGGATCAGCTCTTCGTGGTTGGAACTGGAGACCTTGTGCTGGCACGGTTCCGGGTGACGCGCATCGACGCCGAGGCCGTCGAGCTGGAGGACCTTCTGGGCGGACCGCGAACCGTCCTGGCTTTACGGTGATCGCGACTCGCGACTCCCGAATCCCGATTCAATCCCGGATTTCTGATTCCCTACGTGACCATCTTCTCGATCGTCGGCGCCGGCGCTTCGGGGATTCCCTCACGGCGCTTGATGCCGGCCGGCACGGTGGCCAGCTTCGCCGGGCAGGGCTGCTTCCACAGGCGAAGGTAGTCGAGGACGAGGGCCCGCTTCATCAGCTGGATGGCCCGCGCCGGGTCTACTCCCTTCGGGCACACCTGGGAGCACTCCCCGGCGAAGTGGCACTTCCACGGGCCACGTTCGGCGGCGAGCGCCGCCTTGCGCGCCGCGAACCCTCCATCCCGGCTGTCGGCCGTGTAGCGGTAAGCCTGAGCGAGCGGCATCGGCCCCGAGTACACGGGGTCGGTCGCGTAGGTGGGGCAGGCCGCCATGCAGCAGCCGCACTTGATGCAGTAGGAGAACTGGAGGTAGGCCTCCAGCTGGTGGACCGACTGCCAGTACTCGCCCGTCGGCCGCTCCTGCTCCGCCTGGTCGGCGCGAACGATGTACGGGTGGAGGGCCGCGTGCGCGTCGAACATCGGGGTCAGGTCGGGAACCAGGTCGCGCACCGTCTTGAAGTTGGGCAGCGGGGCCACGGAGACCAGCGAGGTGCCCAGCTCGGTGATCTGGGTGTTGCAGGCCAGGCGCGGCCGCCCATTGATGAACATCCCGCACGATCCGCACACGCCCATCCGGCACGACGACCGCCACGACAAGGTCGGCGACTGCGATTCCTTGACGGCCTTCAGGCCGTCGAGGACGGTCATCCCCTTCGTGTACGGCAGGCGATAGTCTTCCCAGCGCGGGGCCGCGTCGCTCGTCGGGTCGAAGCGGCGGATGCGGAAGACGACCTCGGTCAGCGTGGTGGTGTCAGCCATCGAAGTTCCCCCGTCCTGCGGGCAGCCCTGCTACCCGTTGACCCGGGCGAACTCGAAGCTCGCCCACGCGGCCCACGTGCCGAACAGGAACAACGCCAGGCCGGCGGCCACCAGGGCCCCGTTCACGGCCTTCTTGAGCCCGTCTCCCGGGTTCAGCTCGAACACGATGGTGCGCAGCCCGTAGAACCCGTGGAAGAGCGCCGCGCCGAGCAGCAGCACGTAGGACACCAGGAAGAAGGTGCTTTGGGCGCGGGCGAAGACGTTCGACCAGGCGATCGGCTCCTCGGCGGTCGCGTTGAACACCCTGACGAAGGCGTCGAGGTGCATCACTGTCATGTGCAGCCCCAGGAGCACGAGGATGACGGCACCCGCGCCGACGTGCCACGTCCACAAGCGTTGATCGCGCACGTGATCCTCCTAGTGCAGGAATCCGTAGCCGCCGGCGAGGGCGACGATGGCGGCGAGAACCATGACCGCGATGGCCAGCGGCCGCTGCTCGTGCACCGAGGTGCGGTAGGGGTAGACCGGCTCGATGGGCCGGCCGATCCCGATGCCCAGCTCGACGAGCCCCAGCCGGATCCCGTTCAGGGCGTGAAAGGCGAATGCGGCGAACACGAGGTACTCGCCCGCGACGAACATTCCACCGCTGACGTTCCCCATGGCCCACTCCCACCACGCCTTGCGGGCCTCGAGGTCGGCGCCGACGGCGCGCGACGAGGTGACGACGATGTGCAGGACGAAGTACAGCAGCAGGCCGAGGCCGGTCACCCGGTGCAGCGTGTAGAGATAGCGCTCGAGGCCCCAGCGGCCCCCTCCCAGCCATCCCACGATCCCGAGGCGATTGGGCCGTCCCTTGCTCTCGATCATGGTGATCCTCTGGAGGACTCTCAGTACTTCCGTTCCACCGGCTTCCAGGTGTCGATCGTCACCGGCTTGTACTCGAGGCGCGGCGCCCCGCCGGTGTGCCAGGCGAGCGTGTGGCGCAGCCATCGCTCGTCGTCGCGCGCGGCGAAGTCGCGCCGCGCGTGCGCGCCCCGCGACTCCTCGCGCGCGATTGCGCCGACGAGGGTGACCTCCGCGAGGTCGAGCAGGTTCTCGAGCTCGAGGGCGTGGAACAGGTTGGAGTTGTAGAGCGACCCCTTGTCGGGGACCGGGGCGCGCGAGGCGCGCTCGCGGATCTCGCGGACGACCGACAGCCCGTTGCACAGCGCCTCGCGGGTGCGGAAGACGCCCGCGTCCCGGTCCATCGTCGCCCGCAGCTCGCGGCGGAGCGCGTAGAGGTTCTCGTCGCCCTGCCGCTCGAGCAGCTCGCGGATGTGCCCCCGCCGGGCGGCCAGGAGCCCGTCGGACGGCTGCGCCGGGGGCGGCAGGCCCGGCAGGGCGCGCGCGATCCCGGCCCCGGTGATCCCGCCCCACACGAGGCACTCGCCGGTGGAGTTCGAGCCGAGCCGGTTGGCGCCGTGCAGCGAGACCGCGGCCGCCTCGCCCGCCGCCCAGATGCCCGGCACGCGGGTCAGGCCGTTGATGTCGGTCTCGATGCCCCCCATCGAGTAGTGGGCGACGGGCCGGATCGGGATCGGCTTCTCGATCGGGTCGAGGCCGATGAACTTCATGCAGACCTCGCGGATCAGCGGCAGGCGCGAATTGATCCGCTCGGCCCCGAGGTGCGTGAGATCGAGGTGCAGGCAGGGGAGGCCGTCCGGACCGGTGACGCCCCGTCCCTCGAGCAGCTCGGTCTGTTCGGCGCGCGACACCATGTCGCGCGGCGCCAGCTCCATCTTGCCCGGCGCGTAGCGCTGCATGAACCGCTCGCCGGCGGCGTTCTTGAGGTATCCGCCCTCGCCGCGGCACGCCTCGGTCATCAAAATCCCGCTCGGCACCAGGCCCGTCGGGTGGAACTGGAGGAACTCCATGTCCTCGAGCGGCAGGCCCGCGCGGTAGGCCATCGCCATCCCGTCGCCGGTCACCGTCTCTGAGTAC